>NZ_JABXGF010000073.1:0-13795 GCF_025407985.1 Curtobacterium sp. C2H10
GTGCAGCTCGGCGAGGCGCGGCGACGCCTCGAGCACCGCCGCGAGCTGTCGCGGTGCGTCGACCGGTGGTCGCGGGTGTGCGGCGAGGGCCGCTGCGACCGCGAGCCCGACGTAGGCGCGCTCGACGCCGACCACCGCCCAGCCGGCGGCGGTCAGGTCGTCCGGTCCCCAGTGCTCCGCGGTCAGGAACGCGTCGGCGAGGGCACCGGCGACGACGGTCAGGGGCGTGGGGTTCCCGGGGGACCCGTCGGTGCCTCCGTGCGGCGTCGCGCGCGGAGCGCGCCGTCCCGCTCGGGGCGTGTCGTCCTGCTGGTCCTGCGTGCCCCGGGGTGACCCCGGAGAGGTCGACGCGTCGCGCGCGTCGGCCACCTCCCCCGGGAACTCCACGCGCTCACCCTACGGCGACCCGCTGACGGACGGGAGGCGCGGGTCGGGCCCGCACCGCGCCTCCCGTCCGCCGGGTGCCGGCGTATCGTCGGTCGGCGTGACGATCCAACAGCTCACGGAGCCCCTCGCCGGACAGGGGTGGGTCCAGATCGGCGAGGTCCTGCTCGCGTTCGCCCTCGCGTCGCTCATCGGCCTCGAGCGGCAGCTCCGGTCGAAGAGCGCCGGCATCCGCACGCAGGCGATCGTCGGGACCGCGTCGGCCCTCATGCTGCTCGTGAGCAAGTACGGGTTCAGCGACGTCCTCGTGCCGGACCACGTCGTGCTCGACCCCTCGCGCGTCGCGGCGCAGATCGTCTCCGGTGTCGGGTTCCTCGGCGCCGGGCTGATCCTCACCCGACGCGGAGCCGTCCGGGGCCTCACCACGGCCGCCGCGGTGTGGGAGACCGCGGCGATCGGCATGGCCGCGGGTGCGGGGCTCTGGCTGCTCGCACTCGTCGTCACCGCCCTGCACTTCGTCGTCGTGTTCGGCTACACCGCGATCGTCCGCGCGCTGTCCCGCTCCGCCGAGCAGTCGATGACGCTCGACGTGGTCTACGACGCCGGCCGCGGGGTGCTGCCGGACGTGCTCGCCCTCGCGACGGCCGGCGGGTGGCGGGTCGCCCGGCTCGTGCGGCAGGACACCGACCGGGTCGACGCCACCGCGGTCCGGATCGACGTCGCCGGCCGTGCCGAGGGGTCCCTGCTCATCGCCCGGATCGGCGAGGTCGACGGTGTTCGGGTCGTCGACCCGTCGGCCGCCGACGACCTGGAGTGACGCCGTGCCCTCGTTCTTCCTGACACACGCCGAGGTGGTCGTCGACCCCGCGAGGCCGATCGAGTCGTGGGGGCTCTCCCCCGACGGGCGTACCCGCGCTGCCGGAGCCGCGGCCGTCGCCTGGGGCGCCGGGGTCCAGCGGATCGTGTCGAGCACCGAGCAGAAGGCGGTCGACACGGCGGCGATCCTCGCGGAGGCCGTGGGGCTCGTGCCCTCGACGGACCCCGCGCTCGGCGAGATCGACCGGAGCACGACGGGCTACCTGCCGCCCGTGGAGTTCGACGGGGTCGTCGACGCGTTCTTCGCCACGCCGGAGGACTCGGTGCGCGGGTGGGAGCGCGCCGTCGACGCCCAGGACCGCATCGTCCGTGCCGTGCGGGCGCTGACCGACGCCGGCGACGTCACGATCGTGTCGCACGGTGCGGTCGGGGCGCTGCTGCTCGCCGACCTGCGGGGCGTGCCGGTCACCCGTGCGCTCGACCAGCCGGGGATGGGCAGCGTGTTCTCGTTCGACCCGGGCACGTGGCGGGCGACGAGTGGTTGGGCCCGCGTCGAGGTGCCCTGAGCCGGGCGTCGCCCGCGGGTGCGTGTGCATGCTGCGACATCGCACCCGTCGATCACCTGGTGGAGTGTCGGACGATGCCCGCGCATCCGATGCACGTGCATGGTGCGACGTTCCGCGCGTCGATCCGGTGGTGCGGTGTCGAACACCGCGCGCCTTGCACCCCGCGCCGCGCCGCCGCGCCGCGCCCGCGCGTCACGCCGGCAGCTGCTCCCCCGCCTCCACCGCGACGTCGAGCCGGTTCTCCGCCGGCGGCAACGGGCACGTCGCGTGCGGCGTGTAGGCGCACGGCAGGTTCGTCGCCCGGTTGAAGTCGATCGTCGTCGCGCCCGACGCGTCCGGCGCCGGGACGTCCAGGCTCCGGTTGGCCGCGTACGTCGTCACGCCGCTCGTCCGGTCGGTGAACAGCACCAGGAGCCCGTCGCCGTACCCGTTGAACGCCAGGAGCGACCGCGGCCCGTCGAGGTCGAACGTCAGCACGCCCGGCGCCTCGTACACGTGCTGCAGCCCGTCGACGACCGACCCGACGGTCACCGAGCGCGGCGTGTCGAACGGCTCGAAGTGCGCCGGGACCGCGAACGACGGGTCCGGCGAGTACGACGGCGTCCCGGTGTACCCGGTCCGCGTCGGGTTCGAGGGGTGCCGCGGTCGGAGGACGTCACTGCCGCCACGCCGGGCGACCTCGACGAGGACCCGCTCGTCGCCGTCCTGCCACGCGATGGTCGTGCTCGACCGCTCGGGCAGCGGACCGAACCGGTGCGTGCCCGTCACCGCGACGCCGTCGACCTCGATCGACTCGCCGTCGTCGAGGGTGACGACCGGTCCCGCCTCCGAGGTCGACCACTCCCCGGGCGCGTCCTCGAAGCGCTCCGGCGTGCCCGTCAGCCACCGGATGCTCGTGATCGCGAGGAAGCCGTGCGCACTCGCCCGGGCCGCCTCGTGGGCGTCGTGCCACGCGGCCCACTCGGAGCGGAAGTCGGCTGCGGTCGGCGTCGTCGTGGTCATGCCACGACGGTACGTCGTGTCACGGCCGGGTGGCGACGCACGTCGTCTCCGGACGTCACGCGGTGTGCGCGACCGGCTCGGGAGGCGCGGTGCGCGTCGGACGCGCACCGCGCCTCCCGAACCGTGGTCGCGTTCAGACCGTCCGGGTCGCGCCCGTCACGGGGCCCGGCTCGGCGTCCTCGTCGTCGGCGGCCTGCAGGACGCCCTCCGCCTGGGGCAGCAGGTGCCGCACGGCCAGCGCGATCGACCGCGACCCGACGACCGCGACCAGCACCGAGAGCAGGGCGAGCACCCCCGCGGTGGGGATCCACGCCCACCGCACGTCGAGCACCCGCAGCCACTCGATCGCGGCCGTCGCGACCGCCGCCGCCGGGAACACGAACGACCAGAACCCGAGCGAGAAGGGCAGCCGCACGTACCGCGGCAGCAGGGCGACCTGCACCGCGACGAGCAGCACGCCGAGCCCGGTGATCGCCTGCACCGGGACCGTGAGCACGTCGTCCGTCAGCGCGAACACCGCGACCGTGGCGACCGACGGCGGTGCCACGAGGATCGCCATCGTCGGCACGAGCGGTGCGGGCAGCGTGGGGCGGAAGGACAGCCGGATGAGCAGCAGCCCGGTCATCACGACCCAGAAGAACACGCCGACGCCGAAGCAGGCCCAGGAGAGCCGGGTGAGCCCGACCTCGTGCGTGGCGACCGAGCCGACGAGCGCCGCTGCGACGGTCGGCAGGAGGTAGCCGCCGTGCACCGACTCGAGGGCGAGCCGACCCTCGAACCACGTCGCGAGGAGCCAGGCGGCGAACCCGGCGGCGACCGCCACGGCGACGAGCACGAGCACCCTCCCGCCGACCGGCCAGCCGTGCGCGAGGTCGACCCCGAGCAGCATCGCGGTCGCCGGGACCAGGGCCGCGAGGGGACCCTGCGCGGGGTGCCGCAGCTGGTCGACGAGCCGGTCGTGCGCGCGCACCCGGACCCCGCGGACGGCGTGCGCGGCGAGCAGCCAGGTCCAGGCGACGGCGGCGATGCCCCAGAAGACCTGCGGGAGGACGGTCGGCAGGTCGAGGACGGGGGCGGCGTACGACCAGGTCTCGGCGAAGCCGGCGAGGCCGAACGGGACGGCGAGGGTGTTGAGCGGGATGCGGGTGGTGGGACGGGGCACGGTGTCCCATTCTCCCGAGTCGGACCGCTCCCGGGGGTCCCGTGCCAGATTGGGCAGCATGTCCTTCGAGAACACCGACCACGTCCAGGCCACCACCGCCGGCTCGTTGCCCCGCACGCCGGAGCTCATCGCCGCGAACGCCGCCCGGCCCCTCGCCGCCGACGGCTTCACGCTGGAGACCACCGACGAGGTCCGTGCGCTCACGAGCGCCGCGGTCGACGACGTCGTCGCCCGCCAGACCGCCCTCGGCATCACGCAGCCCGGCGACGGCGAGTTCGGCAAGGCGATGTCGAACAGCGTCGACTACGGCGCCTGGTGGGGGTACTCGTTCCAGCGCGTCAGCGGCCTCAGCCTGACCGAGGAGGACATCTTCACGCAGGAGCCGGTCCGCTCCGAGCCCGGACACGTCCGGCTCACGAGCTTCCCGGACCGCCGCGACTGGACGATCTTCCGCGAGGCCTACACCGACCCGGACTCGGGCATCGGCACGGGCAAGAACGCCACCGCGTTCCCGACGACGACCGGCCCGATCGCGTACACCGGGCACGAGGCAGCCCGGACGGACGCCGCCAACCTCCGGCACGCCGTCGAGGCCGCCGGCGCCGCGAACGGCTTCATCACGGCGCTCTCCCCCGGGTCCGCCGCCCGGGTCGCGAACGAGTACTACGCCACGGACGAGGAGCACATCTGGGCCTGGGCCGACGCCCTGCGCGAGGAGTACCGGATCATCCTCGACGCCGGTCTCGTCCTGCAGATCGACGACCCCTCGATCGCCGAGAACTGGGACCAGATCAACCCGGAGCCGAGCATCGAGGACTACCGCGCCTTCACCCGCATCCGGGTCGATGCGCTCAACCACGCGCTGCGCGGCCTCGACACCTCGCGGGTGCGCTTCCACCTCTGCTGGGGCTCGTGGCACGGCCCGCACACGACCGACATCGAGCTCCGCCACATCGTCGACCTCATGCTCGACATCGACGCCGGCGCGTACTCGTTCGAGGCGGCGAACGCCCGCCACGAGCACGAGTGGACGGTCTGGCAGGACGTCGCGCTGCCGGACGGCAAGGTCATCGTGCCCGGCGTGGTCGGCCACGCCACGAACGTCGTCGAGCACCCGGACCTCGTCGCGCAGCGCATCGAGCGGTTCGCCTCGGTCGTCGGCCGGGAGCGCGTCATCGCCGGCACCGACTGCGGCCTCGGCGGCCGCATCCACCCGCAGATCGCCGCCGCGAAGCTCGAGTCCCTCGGCGAGGGCGCGCGCCGGGCGAGCGCGACGCTCTTCTAGCCGTCGCAGCGTGCGAGGTTCCGCGCTCGGTGCGGCCCGCACGGCCTGTCACGGTGTGCGGACGCTCGCACGGTACGGACTGGAGGCGCGGTGCGGGCCCGACCCGCGCCTCCGGGCCCGCAGGCGGTCGCGTCTCCCCGGGAGGGACGTCGGAGCTCAGGAGGTCTGCCAGAGCACCGACGCCCGCGCGCCGTCGCTGAAGACGTACGCCCGGCCGGCGTCGCCGAGGTCGAACCCGAGCGGACCCGGCTCGATCGACGCGACGAACTCGGTGCCCACCGGGGTCTCGTCGTCCTGGATCCACTCCGGCACGCCGCCGTACTGTCCCGCGACGAGGACTCCCTCGGCGGCCGCGGCCGCGAGCACTCGGTCGGGATCCTCGTCGTCGTGGACCATCGGCACCGGCACGTGCCGGAGGAGCATCGCGTCGGCGAGGAGCGGTGGGGACGCCGGCTCCGGGTCGTCGAGATCGCCGTGCGGTGAGACGGGTCCGGCCGCGAGGTGCAGCCCTCGGAGGGAGAACACGAACGCCGCGTTCGCGCCGCTGTCGGGCTCCCACGAGGCACACGTCCCCGGGTCGAACTGACACACGAACACGCTGACGAGCATGCCCCGGTGCTCGATCTGGGCGGTGAACTGCATCGGTTCGTCGTGGTGGGCGCACAGCGGCCACTCCCATCCCTCGGGCACCGCGGGGGCACCGCCGATGCGCGAGGCGGTGAACGAGGCTGGCGCGTCCGGTCGGTACGCCCCGAGCACGATCGTGCCGAGGTGCTCGTCGACCGGTTGTGCATGAGCGACCGACGGCGCGGTCCGGGGAACGGGGGGCTCGGTCGGATGCTCGACCAGCGTCAGCACGGTGCGCTCCGGTCCGCTCCCGCGCTCGGGTCCGCTCCCGCGCTCGGCGACGACGAACCGACCGGGCTGTGGCGGCGCGAGCGGCAGTTCCCAGCGGAGGAGCGGCCAGTCGGGCATCCCACGCTCGCCGGTGCCCGGGTCGGGGCCGTTGTCCGCCGATCGGAGCATCCGGACCACGGCGGCGACGTCGAGGTCCGGGTACCCCGCCGCACGCGACTCGGCGACCACACGGGCAGCGGCACGGTCGAAGGGGGCGTCACGACGGCGGGCGCGCCGACCGCCCGGACGGACGACGGCGGCGTGGATGCCGTGCAGGACGAGCAGCGGCGGGAGCGTCCACGCCGATGCGATGAGGAACGAGGCGCCGACCGCCCGGTCCCGGAAGGCGTTCTCGAACACCGAGATCGCGACGAAGGCGACGACGAGCACGATCCACGCGGTGACGAGCACGGTGGTCCAGGGTCCGCTGCCCGTCTTCGAGCCCGCGCGGTGCGACCGTGCACGTGCCCGGGCAGCGTCCTCGGTGTCGACCTCGACCCGTGTCGCCGGTCCTGCGTCGGCCATGCGGTCCCCCGATCCGCGAGCACCCGACGCGCTCGCGAGCAGCAGGTTAGCGGTCGGACGCGGCCGCTCCGGTCACCGGCGGGAGCGGCCGAGCAGCACGGCGCCCACGACCGCAGCCGCGCCCGCCCAGGCCAGCGGCCGGGTCACGCGGCGGCGCTTCGCGACCCAGCCGCCGTTCGTCGCGTTGCCGGCGTCGGCCGGGGTCCAGAGGTTGCCGTCGGTCGGTGCTCCCGTGCCGCGGAGCGCGAACGTCTGCACCATCGGCTTGGTGATCTTGTGGAACAGCCCGGGGAACACGTACTGCAGCGGCACGAGCGACGCCTGGATCCGGCCGACGAACCGGTAGCGCTTGGGGTGCAGTGCCGTCCGGACGACCGCGCGGCCGGCACGCTCGACGGACACCGTCGGCGGCAACGGGTGCGAGGTCTTGCCGGTGTAGTTGGCGCCGTTCTGGTAGATCGGCGTGTCGATGGTCGACGGCAGGAGCGCGGCGAAGCGGATGCCCGTACCGGCGAACTCGTCGCCGAGGACGTCGACCAGGCCGAGGGCCGCGTGCTTGCTCGTCACGTAGGCGGACTGGTACGGCGCGGACAGCAGGGACTGGATCGAGCCGACGAGGACGTAGGTGCCCTCGCCCCGCTGCTTCCAGTGCGGGAGCAGGGCGGTGATCGCGTGCAGGTGGCCGTACAGGTTCGTGTCGACGACGCGCTTGAAGGCCTCGGTCGGGGTCTGCTCGAAGAGGCCGTAGACGAACAGTGCGGCGTTCCCCACGAAGACGTCGATCCGTCCGAAGCGGGTCGTGGTGGTCGCGACGAGGTCGCGGACGGCGTGCTCGTCGGCGACGTCCGTGGGGATCGCCACGGCCTCGGCCCCGAGCGCCCGGCACTCGGCGGCGGCGGCTTCGAGCGAGTCGTGGCTGCGGGCGGCCAGCACGAGCGTCGCGCCCTGCCGTGCGAACTCGTGCGCGGCGGCCCTGCCGATCCCGCTCGATGCTCCGGTGACGACGACGATCTTCCCGCGGAACCGATGTGCCATGGGTCCTTGCTACGCGGTCGCGGCTCCGTCCCCGCACAGGGCACGTGCAGCACGGCGGGTCCGGTAGCGTCGAGGGGCAGGCGACGAGGGGGAACGGTGCACGGGGACGCGGTGGACACGCTCGGGATCGACGGGGTCTGGTTCGATCCGCTCTGGCGGGTGGAGGTGCGGCTCACCCCGCTCGAACGACGACTGCTCGAGACCTGGACGGTGCGACGGCTCGCGTTCGTCGCCCACGCCGGCGGTGCCGCGCTCACGACGACCCAGTCGTACTCGCGGCTCGAACACTCCCTCGGGGTGCTCGCGCTCGTCGCCGCCTTCGCCCCGGACGACCACCTCGCCCGCACGACCGCACTCCTGCACGACGTCGGGCACCTGCCGTTCAGCCACACGTTGGAGGGTCTGGGCGGCCTCGAGCACCACTCCCTCGGACGAACCGCGATCCGGCGCCTCGCGGACGAGGTCCCTGGTATCGACGCCGACCAGGTCATCGCGGTCGACGAGGGCCGCGTGCCGTCGGTGCTGACGTCGGTCCCGGGCGGGCTGAAGCTCGACCACCTGGACTCGTTCCTCCGGAGCGGCCAGGCGCACGGACGGACGCACACGCCGCCGCACGTGCTGCTCGGTCGCCTGCGGCTCGTCGGCGGGACGGTCGACGCGGATCCGGACGACGCCCTCGAGCTGGCCGACCTGGCCATCCGCGAGGCACTCGCGCAGCGCTCCGCGGCGAACCTCGTGCCCGTGACCGTGCTCCGCGACCTCGTCGGGCGGCTGCTCGACCGCGGTGCGCTGTCGCCGGCCGACCTCGCCCGGAGCACCGAGGACGAGGTCTGGGCGCGCCTCGTCGCCGACCCCGACACCGCAACCGACGCCGAGCTCCTGCGCCGCCGACCGCAGGCGTGGCGCATGCGCACCGGCGACGGACCCGTGCCGACCGGTGCGCTCCGGCACACGGTCAGCCGTGGGTACCTCGACCTGCCGACGGTCGGAGGGCGTGCCCTGCGCGATCCGCGTGTCGAGGCGCTCGCCGCGGGCCTGCCGCTCCGGGTGGCCGTGACGCGCGACGGGGTGCGCTGACGCGGGCCGCCTGCCACGATGGGCGCATGCGCAAGGACGACCTCACCGTCGACGAGGCGACCGTCATCGCCCAGCACGCCCGCGACGGCGTGCTGGAACTCGACGACCCCGAGGTGCGCAAGGTCGTCGAGCAGGCGAACCGGGTCCTCGTCCGCGCACAGATGTGGGGCGACGAACCCAGTCCGAGGCTCCGACGCCGCCGACGGTTCATCGCGATCGGCGCCCTCGTGATGGTGCTCGTCTGGGTCGCGGGGCTGCTCGTGCCGCTCGCCGTCCGGTTCGGGTGACCCGGGCACGGGCTTGCCCCGCCGGGCCGGAGCGGCTTGACTCGACCCGATGACCAGCACGGCCGGCTCGACCGCGACCCCCAGGACCTGGACCGTGACCGCACGGGAGGACACCGGGCCCATCGCGCTCGTCGGGCTCCGCGCCTCGTGGGCGCCCCTGGCGAAGCAGTCCGTGGTCGCTGCCCTCGTGGTGGCCGCCGCGGTGACCAGCACGGTCACCCCCTGGCTCCCGGTCACCGACGCGCCGCGGATGTGGACCGGCGTGGCACTCGCCCTCGGCGGACTGCTGGTGGCAGGTGTGATGGCGCGCTGGCCGGGCGCCGCCCGCGCCGAGCTGGTCGTCCCGGCGATCGACTTCATCGCGATCGGGCTGCTCCGGTACGGGACGGGCGACACCCGTTCGGTGTTCCTCGCCGTCGTCGTCCTGCCGGTGATCTGGATGGCGGCGAGCCCGGGTCGGCGCCACGTGCTGTACCCGCTGCTCGGGACCTGCGCCACGCTGCTGTTGCCGTACGTGCTGGAGCCCACCGAACCGCGTCCGAGCGAACTCGTCCGGCTCGCCTTCGCGGTCATCGTGTACGGCGCGACGGCGGCGGTGACCAACGAGCTCGCCCGGCAGGCGGACGTCCGGCTGAGCACCGCGCAACGTCGTCGTCGCTTGGCCGAGGGTGAGATCGACCGGGCCGCCCTCGTCCAGCAGTCCCTGCTGCCCGCGTCCACGGAGGGACTCCCGCCGGAACTCCACGCACTCGGGGTGTGCATCCCGGCGCGGACCGTCGGCGGTGACTTCTACGACTGGTTCCCGACACCGGACGGCGCGGCCTTCACGCTCGGCGACGTGATGGGCAAGGGTGTCGGCGCGGGCATGATCGCCGCCGCGGTCCGGTCCCTCGTGCGCAGCACCGTCGACGAACCGGACGCGGCCACGGCGGTCCGTCGAGCGGCCGCCGGCCTGGCGACCGGGACGTCCGACGTCGAGAGCGCACAGTTCACGACGTGCTTCCACGTGCGGATCGACCGCGACGGCCATGCCCGTTGGGTCGACGCCGGCCATGGGTTGAGCCTGCTCCGGCGTGCCGACGGCGCCGTCCGGTCGCTGCGGTCCGGGCACCTGCCGATCGGCGTCGGGACCTCGTGGTCGAGCGAGACGACCGACCTCGAGCCCGGCGACGTCGTCGTGAGCGTCAGCGACGGTGTGCTCGACCTGTTCGGCGGGGACCTCGATGCGCTCGACCGCTTCGAGGCCTGGGTCGCCGAACGCTCGCACCCCCAGCAGCTCGTCGACGGGATCACCGAACTCGCCCACCGCGGCGAGCACCCCGACGACGTCACGGTGCTCTGCATCGCCTACCGTCCCTGACCACACCGATACACGAGGAGCACCGCATGGACGACCGCATCGACCGTCGCCGGTTCATGACCGCCGGCATCGCCGGGACCACCGCCGCGATCGTCGGCACGAGCATCGCGAGCCGCTCCACGCCGGCCGTGGCGGCAGCGGGCACCCTGCTCGCCGCGGACGAGTTCGACGGGCCAGCAGGCAACGCACCGAACAGCGCCGTCTGGCGGTACGACCTCGGCGCGGGCGGGTGGGGCAACGGGGAACTGCAGACCTACACGGACTCCCGGCGGAACGCGGCGCTCGACGGTGCCGGCAACCTCGTGATCACCGCCCGGCGTGAGGCCGACGGTTCGTTCACCTCGGCACGACTGAAGACCGAGGGCACGTCGACGGCGCAGTACGGCCGGATCGAGGCGCGCATCCGGATCCCCCGGGGGCAGGGGATCTGGCCCGCGTTCTGGATGCTCGGCGCGGACATCGGGTCGGTCGGGTGGCCGGCCTGCGGCGAGATCGACGTGATGGAGAACGTCGGGCACGAACCGACCGTGGTCCACGGCACGGTGCACGGCCCGGGGTACTCCGGCGCGCAGGGCATCTCGGCGGCGTCCACGAACCCCACGGGGGCTCCGTTCGCCGACGACTTCCACGTGTTCGGCGTCGACTGGCGTCCGGACTCGATCACGTGGTCGGTCGACGGCACGGCGTACCGGACGCTGACCCGTGCCGACGTCGGGGCGAACCCGTGGGTGTTCGACAAGCCGTTCTTCGTCGTCCTCAACGTGGCCGTCGGCGGCTCGTGGCCCGGGTCGCCCGACGCGTCGACGCGCTTCCCGCAGCAGATGACGGTGGACTGGGTGCGCGTCTTCGCGAACGCCTGAAGCTCAGGGGCGGCCGCGGCCGTTCCGCGCGACGAGCCACAGGTACGTGCTGTGCCCGATGAGGGCGAGACCGAAGAACACCGCGGCCACGGCGTACACGCGGTCGAGCTTGCCCTGGCCGATCACCAGCATCACGACGCAGAACACGACGGCCACGGCGAGCACGCCCACCTGCACCGTCGACCAGATCCGTCGGAAGCGCGGCATGCCCGTCTCGTTCACGACTCCATGGTGCCAGACGCCGTCAGTGCTCCCGGAGCGCCTCGACGAGCTCGGCCTTCCGCTTCGACGAGTACCCGGTGATGCCGAGCTCCTTCGCGCGTCGCTTGAGGTCCGCCACGGTCCAGTCGTCGTACGACCCGGACTCGCCGCCCTTCTTCGCCACGGCGTGCTCGCCCCGCGCCGCGGCGGCGTTGCTGATGCGGGCGGCCTTCTCCTTCGAGTTGCCCTCCTTGCGGAGCTCCTCGTACATGTCCGGCTTCTTGAGTTGGTTCGGCATGGCGCACACCGTACGCCCGGGTCCTCGACGTGGGAGACTCCGGCATGACCGAACCCTGGACCTCCGACCCGGGTGGTCCGGGCACCCCGATCGTGCTGCTCCACCCCGGTGGCACCGATTCCCGGTCGATGTCGGCGCTGGCCGAGGCGTTCGGTGGCGCCCGTGTCGTGCTCGTCGACCGAGCCGGGCACGGTCGCTCTCCCGACGTCGACGGCCCGTGGCACTTCGCGGACATGGCCGAGGAACTCGCCGGCACCGTGCGGTCCCTCGGCGCCGGCCCCGTGCACCTCGTCGGGTGGAGCGACGGCGCGATCGTCGGGCTGTACCTCGCGCTCGCCCACCCGGACCTGGTGCGGTCGCTCGTGTTCGGCGGTGCACCCTTCTCCGTCGACGGCTGGCACGAGGGCGTCCTCGACGGTGACCCGCCCCGGTTCATGGCGGACGCCTACGCCGAGGTGTCCCCCGACCCTCCGGAGCACTGGGAGGTCGTCACCGCCAAGTCGCGGGTGCTGCACACGGCGGAACCCGCGGTGACGGTGGCGCAGCTGGGCGGCCTCGACGTCCCGGTCCTGATCCTGTGCGGGGACGACGACGAGGTGCGGCTCGACCACCTCGCCCAGATGCTCGAGGCACTGCCGGACGGCGAGCTCGCGGTCGTCCCGAGGGCGACGCACGGCCTCGTCGTCGAGCAGCCGGACCTCGTCGCGCAGCTCGTCGAGGCGTTCCACGCGACCGACAAGAGCGACGGTGTCGCACCCCGCCGTCGCGCGCGGCACTGACCGGACACCGCACTCCTGGGCGGCGGTCCAGATGCCGTCCGGTTCTGTGGGAGGGAACCGATGAGAGGACCCGCACCATGCCCCGCGACCAGTACGAGCCAGCCGACCCGCGCACCCGCTACCCCGACGTCCAGCCGGAGCCGCAGACGCAAGCCGAGCCGGGCCTCCAGAGCCGCATGCGGCCGGTACCGGACCTCGGTGAGGAGACCTACCGGGGAACCGGCCGGCTCGCCGGTCGGAAGGCGCTGATCACCGGCGCGGACTCTGGTATCGGTGGCGCCGTCGCCATCGCGTTCGCACGCGAGGGTGCGGACGTCGCGCTCGCGTACCTCCCGGAGGAGCAGTCCGACGCGGACCACGTCATCGAGCAGATCCGCGCCGCGGGCCGGACGGCCGTCGCGGTACCAGGTGACCTGCGCGACCGGTCCTACGCGACCACGCTGGTGGAGCAGGCCGTCGCGGGACTCGGCGGCCTCGACGCGCTCGTGAGCGTGGCCGGCAAGCAGCGTTGGCAGCCCGAGGTCGAGGACCTCACCGACGAGCAGTTCGAGGCGACGTTCGACGTCAACGTGTTCGGGCTGTTCCGCCTGGTCCGCGCTGCGCTCCCCCACCTGCAGCCGGGGTCGACGATCACCACGACGGCGTCGATGGAGGCGTACGCGCCCGCTCCGGACCGGCTCGACTACGCGGCGTCGAAGGGCGCGATCAACAACCTCTCGAAGGGGCTGTCGCAGGCACTCGTCGAGCGTGGGATCCGGGTGAACATCGTGGCTCCCGGACCCACCTGGACCGTCCTGCAGCCGAGCGGCGGCGTCGATCCGGAGTCGCTGCCCGAGTTCGGGTCGAGCGAGTCGCCGATGGGCCGCGCCGCGCAGCCGGCCGAACTCGCGCCCGCCTACGTGTTCCTCGCCTCGCACGAGTCGAGCTACGTCGCCGGGGAGACCCTCAACGTGAACGGCGGCATGGTGACGCCCTGACCCGGCACGGCCCACGGGCTGCACGCACCCGGGAATGGAACGAGCGTCCCGGGTGTCTCATCCACCACCGAACGCGAAGGAGCACACCATGAGCCACGACCTCCACGAGAGCACGGCCGTCGACGTCCAGCGGAGCTGCACGCCGGCGACGACGGTCTCCGTCCTGCACGACGAGCGCAAGCCGTCGTTCGGGCGCTGGCTGGGCCAGATCAACCGGCAGGACTGACCGCCGTCGCGGCAGCGGCCGGGACCGCGGGCGGTCCGGCAGCGGCCGGGACCGCGGG
>NZ_JABXGF010000074.1:0-13604 GCF_025407985.1 Curtobacterium sp. C2H10
ACGCAAGGCACGCCGAACCGCGGGGAACCGCGGTTCCGGCGCACTGTGGTTGTGCGGCGGGCGGGCGCGCGCCGCCAGCGGGCGCCCGCGCGCGTCGAACCACGAAAGCGACGTCGCACCAGCCATCGCGGCCGGTTCCATGTCGCTTCCGTGGTTCGACACGGCGGCGCCGGCGGGCGGTGGGTGCTGCGCACAACGCAAGTCACGCCGAACCGCGGGGAACCGCGGTTGAGGCGCACTTCGGTTGCGCGGCGGGTGAGCGCACGCCGCCAGCGGGCGCCCGCAAGCGTCGAACCACGAAAGCGACGTCGCACCAGCCGTCGCACGCGGTTCGACGTCGTTTCTGTGGTTCGAGGCGGCGCCGCCGGCGGGCGGTGGGTGCTGCGCACAACACAAGTCACGCCGAACCGCGGGGAACCGCGGTTCCGGCGCACTGTGGTTGTGCGGCGCCGACGCCCGGCCGCCCAGGCGTCAGCGCGCGTACGCGTCGACGAAGAGGGCGCCGCGGACCTCGCGCAGCGTGTCGGCCAGGCGCGCGATCGTCCGGCCGGAGATCCCGGAGACCTCGAGGTCGTACGGCCCCAGCGCCTGCAGCCGCCCGGTCCGGATGCGGACGACCTCCCACCCGACACCGCGCACGGCACGGTCCTTCCGGCGGTCCGTCTCCTGCCGGGGTCCGACGTGCTCGAGGCCGTGACGTCCGGTGGAGTCGTACTCGATCGCGACGCGGAGCTCCGGCAGGATGATGTCCGGCCAGACCTCGACGTGGTCGAAGAACGGTCGGTCGAGGCGGATCGCGGAATGGTCGAACGTGAAGGCGAACCGCTCGGCGAGGGCGGCACGGAGCTCGGCCTCGACCGCGGAGGCCGTCGCCGGGGCGCACACGCTCGTGAACGACTCCCCCGAGGGCAGCCGCGGCGTCTTCGGGCAGATCGACCGCGGGACGGCCGGGGGCCGGGGCCGGCGGGGTGCACCGGGTTCCGGGCGACGAGGACGGGACCGCGTCGATGCCACAGCACCGGCCGGAGTCCCTCGAGCAGGAGCCGCGGGCAGCGTCTGCCGACCGGTGACGCGCACGACCCGCTGCGGGACCGGCACCGCGGCCGGCCAGTCGGACGGCAGCACGGGCCAGCGCTGCGGCTGGGCCTGGACGGCGCACTCGGGGCACCACACCGACCGGCGTCGTTCCCGCCCCGGACGGGAGCGCTGCTCACCCGGGGTCGCGACGAACACGTGCCCGACGTCGCACTCCCACGTCAGCAGGACCTCGGCAGCGGGTGGTACCTGGCTGAGGACGACGCCGTGGTTCCACTCCGGGTGGTACTGCCGGACGAGCACCGGGTACGAGGACCACTCGGCACGGAACTCCCCCACGGCGTACGGCACCGCCACGCCGCGCGACCACTGTCGGCGGCGCCACCACGCGTCGACGGGTTCGGCCACGCTGCCACGCTAGGCAGCACCACCGACAACCGCCACGGCGACGGGGATCAGTCCGCGAGGGCGTTCCGCACGTAGCCGACGAGGGCGTTCGCGTGCCCGTGTCCCATCCCGTGCTCGGTCTTGAGCCAGGCGACGACCTCCATGTGCTTCTGGCCGTCCAGCCGGTCCGCGACGAGGTCCAGCCACTCCTGCACCGGGCGCCCGTAGGTCTTCTCGATGCTCGGGAAGTACGACGCCGGTCCCTTCGGCTTGCTGCCGTCGGCCGGGGGCTCCGGTGTGGTCACGCGGTGTGCGGTCATGGGGGTCACGATAGCCGCCGTCCCGCGTCACAGAGCGTCATCCGATCCTCGCGTGTGACGCCGGGTTCCCTCCCGTGCCGATGTGTTTCGCGCGGCGTTGTCGCGCCTCGGCGCACCTCCTACGGTCGCGACATGACCCAGACCACCGACACGGAGCGCCCGACCGGAAGCCCCGCCGGAACTCCGACCGGAAGCACGGCCGGAAGCACGACCGACGCGACCATCGACGCCGCCGGCCGCGCCGCGCTCGACCGCCCCGTCGTCCCGCTGCGCCACCCGCTGCGGTGGATCGCCGCGGCGGTCGTCCTCGTGGTCCTCCTGAACTTCGTCGAGACGCTCTTCACCAACGAGCAGTGGGGCTGGCCGGCGGTCGGCAGGTGGCTGTTCAGCCCGGCGATCCTGACCGGCCTGCAGCTCACCCTCGTCGCGACGGCACTGAGCGCGGTGATCAGCTTCGCCGGCGGCATCGTCGTGGCGATCGGCCGGCTCTCGCGCAACCCGGTGCTGTCCGGGCTCGCCTGGGGCTACGTGTGGCTGTTCCGTTCGGTGCCGCTCATCCTGGTGCTCGTCTTCCTCTACAACCTCGGGTCGCTGTACCCGACCATCGGCATCGGCGTCCCGTTCGGACCGCAGTTCGAGGGCCCGACCGCGAACGTCCTCGGCGACCTGGCGATCGGCGTCATCGGGCTGAGCCTCAGCGAGATCGCCTACGCGTCGGAGATCGTCCGCGCCGGTGTGCTCGCCGTCGACCACGGCCAGCACGAGGCCGCGCAGGCCCTCGGGCTCCCCCGCCGCCGCCAGTTCGTGCGGGTGATCCTGCCGCAGGCGCTCCGCTCGATCGTGCCGGCCTTCGTGAACCAGATCGTCGGCCTGCTCAAGGCCTCCTCGCTGCTGTTCTACGTGTCGCTCCTCGACCTGTTCGGCGTGGTCCAGAACCTGTCGAGCACGTACCCGACGGACATCATCCCGCTGCTCGTCGTGGCGACGATCTGGTACCTCGCGCTCACGAGTGCGGTGTCGATCGTCCAGTACTACGTCGAGCGATGGACGGCGCGCGGCTCGGTCCGCGCGCTCCCGCCGACGCCGTTCCAGCGGCTCCGGTCCGCGGTGCGCCGCGGTCCCGGGCGCGGCCAGAACGACGGGAAGGCCATCTGATGAGCGCGACCATCGGCATCCACGGCGCCGTGAAGGCCTTCGGCGAGAACGTCGTCATCGACGGCGTCGACCTGTCGCTGCCGTCCGGGAGCGTCACCGTGATCCTCGGTCCGTCCGGGTCCGGCAAGTCCACACTGCTGCGGGCGATCAACCACCTCGAACCCCTCGACCGCGGTGTCGTCACCGTCGGCGGCGAGACGATCGGCGTCCGGGTGCGGACCGGTCGCGACGGGGTCCCCCGCTACAAGGAGCTGCCCGACCGCCTGATCCTGCGGCAGCGCTCCCGGATCGGGTTCGTGTTCCAGCACTTCAACCTGTTCCCGCACCTCACCGCGCTCGAGAACGTGGCCGAGGGACCGATCGCCTCCGGTGTCCCCGCCGCCACCGCGACGGCCCGGGCCCAGACGCTGCTCGAACGCGTCGGTCTCGGCGACCGCGGTGCCACCCGCCCGCGCCAGCTCTCCGGCGGGCAGCAGCAGCGCGTGGCGATCGCCCGGGCGCTGGCGCTCGAGCCCTCGGTGGTCCTGCTGGACGAACCGACCTCGGCGCTCGACCCCGAGCTGGTCGGCGAGGTGCTCGGCGTGATCACGGACCTCGCCGAGTCCGGTACGACGCTCGTCATCGTCACGCACGAGGTCGCCTTCGCCCGCGAGGTCGCCGACCACGTCGTCTTCCTCGACCACGGCCGCATCGTCGAGCAGGGCCCGCCCGCGAAGCTCATCGACGACCCGCAGCACCCCCGCACGCGCGACTTCCTGTCCCGCGTCCGCTGAACTCCCCACCCGTTCCGACCCGACCCCTGGAGAACCATGTCCCCGATCACCCCCTCCCGCTGGCGGCACCGCGCCGGCGCCCTCGTCCTCGCCACCGGCGTCGTCGTCGCCCTCGCCGGCTGCGCCGCGAACGCCAGCGCCGGCACCGGCTCGGACGACGGCACCGTCACGATCGGCGCCGCCTCGAACGGCGCCGCGACCGAGACGAAGGTCTCCGTGCAGGAAGACTCGAAGCTCCACGACGAGCTCCCCGCCGACGTCAAGCAGTCCGGCAAGCTCGTCATCGGCATCGGGGCCCTGCCGTCCGGGTACCCGCCCCTCGCCTTCACCGGCGACGACCAGAAGACGCTGACCGGCTCCGAGCCCGACCTCGGCCGTCTCGTCGCGGCGAAGCTCGGCCTCGAGCCCCAGGTGAAGAACGCGACGTGGGACAACCTGTTCGTCGGCATCGACGGCGGATCGGTCGACGTCGGCCTGTCGAACATCACCGTGACGGAGCAGCGCAAGGAGAAGTACGACTTCGCCTCGTACCGCCAGGACAACCTCGCCCTGCAGGTGAAGCAGGGCAGCTCCCTGCGGTTCGACGGGGACCCCTCCGTGCTCGCCGGCAAGACGATCGCCACCGACTCCGGCACCAACCAGGAGAAGATCCTGCTCGGGTGGAAGGCCGACCTCGCGAAGCAGGGCAAGACCATCACGGTGAAGTACTACCCGGACGCGAACGCGAAGCTCCTCGCCGTGCAGTCCGGCAAGGTCGACGGCTACCTCGGCCCGAACCCGACGATCGCCTACCAGAACAAGCAGAACGCGGGGACGGCGAAGGCGACGACGACCGCGGGCACGTACTCGGGTGCCGGCGCCGACCTGCAGGGGCTCATCGCGGCGACCACCAAGAAGGGCGACGGGCTCGCGAAGCCGGTCCAGGAGGCCATCAACGAGCTCATCGACGACGGCACGTACGCCAAGTGGCTCACGGCCTACAACCTGTCGAACGAGGCCGTGAAGCGGTCCGAGCTCAACCCGGAGGGCCTGCCGCTCGACGCCGGCTGACCCGCACGCGCGGGACGCGCGCACACGACGGACGGGAGGCGCGGTGCCAGCTGGCACCGCGCCTCCCGTCCGTCGGCCGGCCACGTCTCAGACCGCGGCCGGCACCGCCTGCTCGGCACGCCGCGCCCACTCGGCCGCGAGCAGCTCGTAGGAGCGCACCCGCGCGTCGTGGTCGTGCGTGATCGTCGTGACGAGGAGCTCGTCCGCCCCGGTGGCACGCCGGAGCGTCTCGAGCTGGTCCGCGACCGTGCCCGCATCGCCGACGAACCGCGTGGCGATGCGGTCCGCGACCGATGCCGCCGCAGCGTCGTCCAACGGGTGCTCACGGGCCCACTCGGGCGTCGGGTACTCGATCGCCCCGACACCGGAGCGGATCGAGTGCACCCACTGGCCGTAGCCGAGGGCGAGTCCGGACGCCTCGTCGGTGTCACGGCCGACGACGACGTCCGCCGACACGATGACGTGCGGCGCGTCGAGCACACCGGGGCGGAACGCGTCGCGGTACGCCTCGACCGACGCCAGGACCGTGCCCGGCGACGTGTGGTAGTTCGCGCCGTAGGGCAGGCCGAGCGCGCCGGCGGCCCGTGCGCTCGCACCCCCGGTGGAGCCGTGGATCCAGAGTTCGACGGGGGTGCCGGCGGCGGGTGGCGCCTCGACGACCGCGCCGTCGTGCGACCAGGTCCCGTCGAACAGCGCCCGGATCAGGTCGAGTTCGCCCTCGAACCGGTCGACGTCGCCCGGCACCCGACCGAGCAGCTCGCCCTGCAGCGCGAACCGGCTGCGCGGGGCGATCCGGAAGTCGAACGGTGCCGGGATGAGCAGCCCGTCGACGACCTCGTCCTCGCGCGGGGCGAGCGACGGCGGCTTCGGGGCACCGGGTGCGGGGGCACCGGACCGGCCGAGACCGAGGTCGATCCGCGGCCCGTACAGCGCGGTGAGCGTGCCGAAGGTCTCGGCGATCTGCAGTCCGCGGACGTTGCCGACCAGCGTCGCCGCGCTGCCGACGCGGATCGTCGAGGTGGCGGCGGCCACGGCCCCGATCACGATGTTCGGAGCGCTGCCGGCGACACCCGGGTTGAGGTGGTGCTCGGCGAGCCAGTACCGGGCGTACCCGGCACGCTCGGCGTGCTGCGCGAGGTCGATCGTGCGGTGCAGCGCCTGCGCGGCGGTGGACCCGGCGCTGACCGGGACGAGGTCGAGGACGGACAGGGGGACGGCGGTCATGCGGGCACCGCGGACCGCTCGCGCGAACGGATGGTCCCGGGCAGACCGAGCGTCTCGCGGAGCGTCGCGCCCTCGGTGTAGGACTCCCGGTACACGCCGCGTTCCTGCAGCAGCGGGACGACCGTGTCGACGAACTCGTCGAGGCCGTACGGGTTGGTGTGCGGGACCACGACGAAGCCGTCCGTCGCGCGTTCCTGGACGTACCGGTCGATCTCGGCGGCGATGTGCGAGGGCGTCCCGACGAACCCGCCGCGCGTCGACACCGCGATGACGAGCTCGCGGATGGACAGGTGCTCGGCCTCGGCGCGGTCGCGCCACGACCGCACGAGCGCCGGCACGTCGCGGGTGTGCCGTGCGCGGCCGCGGGTGATCGCGGCGCCCTCGAGGTCCGGCTCGACGTCGGGCAGCGGGCCGTCCACGTCGTACCCGGAGAGGTCCCGGTTCCACACCTGCTCGAGGAACGCGATCGCCGTGGCCGGGCTGACCTGGGCACGCTGGATCGCCCGGGCCCGCTCGGCGGCGTCCGCGGCGGTGTCTCCGAGGACGAAGGTCGACGCGGGCAGGATGTGCAGCTCGTCCTTCGAGCGGCCGACGCGCTCGAGGCGCGCCGTGACGTCGTCGTAGTAGGACTTCGCGTCGTCGAACTCGGTGTGCAGCGAGAAGATCACCTCGGCGTGCGCCGCGGCGAGGTCGCGCCCCTCGTCGGAGTCGCCGGCCTGCACGACCACCGGGTGCCCCTGCGGGCTCCGAGGCACCGGGAACGTCCCGGTCACGTCGAACTGCGGCCCGTGGTGGTCGACGTCGCGGATCCGGGAGCGGTCGGCGAACACGGCCGAGGCCACGACGGCGTCGGACTCCCACGAGTCCCAGAGCTCGCGGGACAGCTCGATGAACTCCGCCGCCCGCGTGTACCGGTCGGCGTGGTCCAGGAACCCGCCACGACGGAAGTTCGCGCCGTGGAACGCGTCCGAGCTGGTCACGACGTTCCAGCCGGCGCGTCCGTCGGTGAGGTGGTCGAGCGTCGCGAGCTGCTTCGCGAGCTCGAGCGGCTCGTTGAACGTGGTCTGCAGCGTGCCGACGAGCCCGATGTGGTCGGTGACCCCGGCGAGGGCGGCGAGGACCGCGAGCGTGTTCGGGCGCCCGACGACGTCGAGGTCGTGGATGCGGCCCTTCTGCTCGCGGAGCCGCAGGCCCTCGGCGAGGAACAGGTAGTCGAACAGCCCGCGCTCGGCGTTCCGGGCGAAGTGCTCGAACGACGAGAACGCGATCTGGCTCTCGGCCCGGTCGTCGCTCCAGATCGTGGTGTTGTTGACGCCCGGGAAGTGGGCGGCGAGGTGGACCTGACGCTTGGCGCTCATGCTGAGACCTCCACGGGGGCGGATGCGGACGCGTACCGGCTGACCGCCGGGGCGATGCCGAGCCGCGTGCGCAGGTCGGCGGTGGGACGCGAGGCCACGTCGGCTCGGAGGCCGGCCGTGACGAGCGCGGGGACGAGCTCGCGGGCGATCGCCGTGGAGTCGAGCGGGATGCGCAGCGGGCGGAGTCGGACACCGGCGAAACCGAGGTCCCGCAGGTCCCCGATGAGCGTCACGAGCTCGGGCACGGTCGTCGCCAGCACGGACGTGTCGGACGTCGACGCGTACGGGGCACCGGCAGCCGTGTCGAGCGAGGCCAGCGCGTCGGCGGCGGCGGCCGACGACGACCCGAAGAGCACCGCGAGGTCGGCGAGGACCGGACGACGGACGTCCGAGCCGGCCACCTGCTCGAGGTGACGGATCTCCGACAGCAGGTCCCGCGCCTCCCGTCCGTCGTACCCGGGCGTGACCAGCACGACGTCCGCAGCGTCCACCGCGAACGCGGCCGCGTCGGCGCGGTGCGCCAGCGAGAAGACCGGCGGACGGCCCTGCGGCGACCGCGGCACGATCGACGCGCCGTGGACCGAGACGAAGGACCCCGCGAACTCGGCGTTGTGGATGCGGTCGCGGTCGATGAACCGGCCGGTGGTCACGTCGCGGATGATCGCGTCGTCGTCCCAGCTGTCCCAGAGTCGCGACACGACCTCGGCGACCTCGCGCGCCTCGTCGAAGAGGACGGACGCCTCGTCGCCGCCGGGACGGCGCCCGAAGAGCGCTGCTTCGCGGGGCGTCGGGCTCACCTGGATCCGCCACCCGGCTCGCCCCTGCGAGACGTGGTCGAGGGTCTGGAGGCCCGTGGCGACGTGGAACGGTTCGGTGTGCGTCACCGAGACGGTCGGGACCAGACCGAGCGCGCGCGTCGCGGGGGCGACCGCGTTCGCGACGAGGAGGGCGTCGAGGCGGCCGACGACCGTGCTCGTGTCGAGGTCGCCCGCCGCGTCCACCGGGCCGGCGGTGAAGGAGTCCTCGATCGTGACGGCGTCGACGCCGAGGCGGTCCTGCTCCACGACGACGTCGCGCCAGTGCCGGAGGCTGGTGAGGCGCTGCGCCGCGGGGCCGGCGGTGCGCCAGGCGGCGGGGTGCCAGCCGGCGCCCTGCAAGGCGGTGACGAGGGTGATGCGGTCGGGCATGGGGTGCGCTTCCTAGTGAGAGTGGGATTCCGAGGGAGCCGCGGCGTCGGCGCCGAACTTGAAGCCGAGGCGGCCGTGGGCGAACCCGCCGCCGGCGCGGATGGCCGTGGCGACCCAGGCGGTCTCGGCGAGCTCGGCCTCGTTCGCGCCGGCCGTGACCGCGCGCTGGCTGTGGCCGTCGATGCAGTAGACGCACTGCGTGGTGATGCCGACCGCCAGTGCGATGAGCTCCCGGTACTTCAGCGGGATCTCGCGACCCTCGGCCCGGAACACCGACTCGTCGAACTGCACGAAGGCCGAGAGGATGTCCGGGGTCTGCTGCTTGTAGACCTTCGTGAAGGTCTTGTCGTGCTCGCGGTCGAGGTAGTCGGTCATGGTGGCGACGCTATGACCGACCGGGCCCGGGCACGACGGGTGTTGCGGAGCGTGACCGGGCGTTGCCCCGTGTGACGCGGCGGGCCTGGTCGCCACGTCACACGGCGTCACGCGGCGGGCGCCCTACAGCCCGCGCGCCCGCGCCCCGAGCCGCCCGCGCAACGTGACGTCCTCGTACTCGCGGTGGAACACACCGCGCCGCTGCAGGATCGGCACGAGCTCGTCGACCACGGTCTCGAGGCCGCGCGGGAACTCGTCGATCATGAGGTTGAAGCCGTCGGCGGCCCTGGTCCGGTACCAATCCTCGATGGTGTCGGCGGCCTGCTCCGGGGTACCGACGACGATCCGGGCGCCGTAGCCACCGAAGCCGCGCAGGACCTCCCGCAGGGACGTGTTGTGCGCGCGGACCCAGCGCACGACGGTCTCGTGGTACCCGAGCGAGGGGCCGTAGGTGACGGGGTCCACCTCGCGGTCGAGGATCGCCGCGGGGACCGGCGCGTCCGGGTCGAGGTCGGTGAGGTCGGCGTCGAGGTGCGTCCCGAGCGCCCGCAGGGAGTAGCCGTCCGGGGCGAGTGCCTCGAGCTCGTCGAACCGCCGCTGCGCCTCGGCCTCGGTGCTGCCGAGCACGAGCGACAGCCCCGGGACGATCGCCACGTCCGCCGCACGCCGGCCGTACGTCCGGGCCGCCTGCTTGACGGCGCGGTAGTGCTCCCGGGCGGGCTCGGGTGTCAGCTCGACGGCGAACACGCCCTCGGCGACGCGTGCGGCGAGGTCTCGTCCGTGCGGCGATCCCCCGGCCTGGAACACCACCGGGTGTCCCTGCGCCGACGGCGGGACGGTGATCGCCCCCGCGAACTCGGTGAACTCGCCGTGGTGGTCGACGGGCAGCCCTGTGGCGGCGGACCGCCAGAGCGCCTGCACGAGGTCGACGACCTCGCCGGCACGGGCGTACCGCTCGGGTCGCTCCGGGTTCGTCGCGACGCCGAAGTTCGCCGACACCGACCGGTCGTAGGTCGTCACGGCGTTCCACGCCACGCGGCCCCCGGAGACCGTGTCGAGGGACAGGAGCCGCTCGGCGAGGTCGACCGGGTCGTTGTAGGTCGTCGACGCCGTCCCGACGAGTCCGAGGTGCGTGGTCGCGTCAGCGATCGCCCCGAGCGCCACGAACGGCTCGAGCAGCCCGTACGCGCGGACGTTCGGGTCGCCGAGCGCGGGGTGGTCCGCGAAGAACACGATGTCCAGCAGCCCGCGTTCGGCGGTCCGGCCGAGGTCCTCCCAGAACCCGGCGGTGAGCAGGTCGGTCGGCTCGACGTCCTGGGTCCGCCAGGCCGCCGGCCGCTGTCCGAAACCCTGCAGGTTGACGCCGAGGACGAGCCCGGCGTCGGCGTCGGCGCTCATGCGCCGACCGGCGCGGGGACCGGCAGTCCGAGCAGGTCGCGCAGCGTCCGCCGGTGGGCACCGGGGCCGGTCGAGGTCCGGGAGGCGCGGCTCGGCTCGGACGCACCGGCCCCGCCCGGCAACGGGACGAGCGGGCGCGCGGCCCCGCCGAGCACCAGGTCGGCACCCTCGTGTGCGACGTCGTGCCAGACCGCGAGGACGGGCTCGCCCTGCCGGCTCGACGGCGTCGTCAACGGCCCCCGGACCCGGTACCCGTCCGGGCCGCCGTCGTGGTCGAGCGAGAGGATCCGGGTCGTGTCGGCGAACCGGCCGGCCGCGCGGTCGCCGACGATGCTGTCGAGCGGCCACGTCCGCCAGAGGCCGCGCACCACCTCGGCGAACTCGGCCGGGTCGTGCTGCTCCCCCGTCGCCGGGAGGCCGTGGTCCCGCGCTCCGACGACGAGTCCGACCCGGGCGTCCAGGACGTGGTCGAGGGACAGCACCCGGCGGGCGACGTTGTACGGGTGCTCCCGGGTCGGGGCCGCGGCGACGAGCAGCCCGTGCGTGGGCAGGGCACGGCCGAGGGCGAGCGCCGCGGTGGTCGGGTCGAGCCGGTGGCCACGACCGCGTTCGGCGTCGAAGCGGTCGGTGCCGATCGCGACGACCGCGGCGCCCGAGGCCCGGATCCGGTCGGCGAGCCGGGCGATCCCACCGGGTCGGGCGACGGCGGCGGCGAGGTCGCCGTCCGGCACGGCGACGATGGTCGGTGCTGGTGTCTCGGTCACGGTGGTCCCTCCGTACGCGTGCAGAGCGGCCCGCCACCGTCGCCTCCCCAGCGTCCGTGGCGGGCCGTTGCCGACGACCGTACGGGGCAGCGCGGCCCCGGCGGGTGCAGGTGTCGTCCGGTTGCGCCTCGTGACGGCGGGTTACACGCGGTCGAGCGGGCTGGTGCCGTTCACGAGCAGGTCCCCGACGATGCGCCGCTTGTGCACGCGCGGGTTGTGCGACGCCAGGGTCCGGGCGTTCCGCCAGTGCCGGTCGAGCCCCAGGGAGCGGAACGTGCCGCTCGACCCGAGGGCGTCGAACACGAGCGTCGTCGCGTCGAGCACGGCGTCGGTGACCACCGTCTGCGCCTGGGCGACCGCGATCCAGCTCCGCTCGAGCGCGGCGCGCAGCACCGGGTCCGTCGAGGGGTCCGCCCCGGCGGCCCGGAGTCCGGTGTGGCGGTCGACGGCGGCGTCCACCGGTCCGAGGCTCGCGGTGAACGCGGCGTCGGCGGCGTACACCCGGGCCGCGACGGTGCCGATCGTGCTGAGCAGCTCGGGGTCGTCGGTCGGGTCCGTGGTCGTGCCGTTGTGGTGCCCGCGCTGCCGGGAGCGCAGCGCCTCGATCCCCTCGCGGAGGGCCGCACGCCCGATGCCGACGAGGATCGCGTGCATCACCGTCTGGTAGTACTGCTCCTGGTACGGGTAGCGCGTCGCGTACGGCAGGACCCGCTCGTCGGGCACGTGCACGTCGGTGTAGGTCACGCTCCCGCTGCCGGTGATCCGCTGGCCGAACCCGTCCCAGTCGTCGCCGATCCGCACGCCCGGGTCGCGGGCGTCCACGAGGGCGACGAACCGTGCTCCGGCGTCGTCGAGCGCCAGCACCGTGATCCACCGGGCGTAGATGCTCCCCGTCGAGTAGAACTTCCGGCCGGTGACGCGCCAGCCGCCGTCCGGGTCCGGGGTGAGCCGCGTGCTGATGTCCGCTCCGGCCGGGTTCGGCGTCTCGCTCCACCCACCGCCGACGAACTCCCCACCACCGAGGCGTTCGACGACCGTCCGGTCGGAGGCACTCCCCTCGGCGTGCACCCGGTCCTCGATGAACGAGAAGTGGTTCCGCCACACGTGCGCGAGGTTCGGGTCGACCTCGGCGATCTCGGCGACCGCCCGGAACACGTCCGACAGCCGGGCCCCGATCCCGCCCCACGCGACCGGGGTGCGCCAGCGCGCGAACCCGGCGTCGACGAGCCACCCGAGCTGGTCGGTGGCGAGCCGTTCCTCGCGTTCCCGCTGCCGGGCGTCGAGGGCGATCCGCTCGATCACCGGTCGCAGCGGCGCGATCAGTTCCTCGTAGCGGGCGTCGGCCGGGATCTCACTCGGGCACATGGCGGCACGCTACCGGCGGTCGGGCGTCGAACCCGTGTCCGCTGCAACCCGGCGTCACACCCGCACGGGGACGGCCCGGGATCACCACGTGATGCGGGCGAACTCCTCGTGCAGGCGCCGTGCGCGTCCGGGGTGGACCTGCTCGACCCACCCGATCCGCCCGAGCAGGTGCGCCCGGAAGTCGGGGTGCCCAGCACGGTTCTGCGACGCCGGACCGTGCTCGGCGGCGTTGTGCAGGATCGCGTGCAGCCGGTCGACCTCGCGCCGACCGGGCGACGTCCGGTCGTTGACGACGACCCCGGTGACCGACTGCCGTGTGCCCCGTCGCCGCACCCGGGTCTTCGACGGGTTCAGCCGGAGTCCCTGCTCCGTGACGATCCGGTCGACCCCGCGGAGGAACGCGTCCGGTCGGGCCGCGAGCCGCTCGTCACCGCTGAACGTCAGGTCGTCGGCGTACCGGGTGTAGACCGCGCCGACCGAGGCCGCCCACCCCGCGAGCCGTGCGTCCAGGTGCCGGAGTGCGGTGTTCGCCAGCGCCGGTGAGGTCGGTGCGCCCTGCGGCAGGTGGGCTTCGCGGAGCATCGCGCGCAGCGCCTGCCGTTCCTCGGGGCTGCCGCCGTCCGGCATCGCGCTGAGGACGTGCACCGGCACCCGGTGCGTGCACACGCCCGTGAGGACGTGTGCGAGCGGCTCCGCGAAGCCCGCCGCGCGGAAGACCCCGTACACGGTGGGCGCGGTGACGCTCGCGAAGAAGGACGTCAGGTCGGCCGTGACGACGACCTGCCGCCCGGTGTGCGCCGTGGCTCCGGTCACGACGCTCCGACCGCCGACGAAGCCGTGCGCCGCGTCGTGCACCGGCAGCGCGGTGAGGAGCTCGTCGAGGATCGTCCGCTGCGTCCGGCGGAGCATGTCCATCGGCTTCTCGAGCAGCCGCGGCGTGCGTCCGGGTCGACGGATCCACTCGCAGCGGTGGTGGTGGAGCGGGCTCGACGACCCCGGTCGCCGGTTCCACGAGCGGGTGTCGGCGAGCCAGAGCAGCCGCCCGACGGTGAGGTCGAGCTCGCGCGCGAGCTCGGGCAGCGTGTCGACGAGCAGTCGGCTCGCGGTCTCCGGACGCGCCCGGACCGCGGTCGCCCGGCGCGCGACGACCCGGACCGGTCGGCGCGCCTCGCGTGCGCGGTGCAGCTCGGCGAGGCGCGCCGACCCCTCGAGC
>NZ_JABXGF010000075.1:0-13572 GCF_025407985.1 Curtobacterium sp. C2H10
GTCCGCCGGTCCCGCCGACGCCACCCGCGCCTCCAGGGCCGCCGCCAGCACCACCGAACCCACCGCCGCCGCGGGCCCCGCCACCGAACCCGCCGCCCGCGACGGTCGGTCCGGCCGAGGGCAGCGCCCCGGTGTGGGCGGTCGTCACCGTGTCGATCGAGTACGCCGCCGGCCCGAGCAGCGCTGTGACGACCGCACCGACGACCGCGACGCTGCTGATCGGACGGGACCACCTCGCGAGCCGGCCGCCGTGCACCGGCACCAGCACCGCCCCCGCCGTCACCACCCCGACCACGAGCACCACCCACCGGATCCACGGCTGCCACCCCGACGCCGCCGTCAGCAGGTGCCACTGCCACACCACCGTGACGACCACCGCGAACGCCGCCGTCCCACGCCACCACCACGACGCGCGGCGCTCCCACAGCACCCCGGCGCCGATGCCCACGAGCCCGGCGATGTACGGCGCGAGCGCGACCGTGTAGTACGGGTGGAAGATCCCGCCCATGAAGCTGAACACCAGCCCGGTCACGAGCAGCGACCCACCCAGCGCGATGACCGTGGCGAGGCGGGAGCGAGCAGAGGGCGTCCGCTGCCGGAACCCGATCGCGACGAGCGCCGCCACGAGCAGGACCAGTGCGGTGGGCAGCAGCCAGGTGATCTGGCCGGCGAACTCCGACCCGAACAGCCGCAGCAGCCCGGTGGCGCCCCAGGAGCCGGCTCCGGCAGTGCCGCCGCCCCCGGTCACGCTGCCGGTCTCGTCGCCGGTGACCCGCCCGAGGCCGTTGTAGCCGAAGGTGAGCTCGAGGAACGAGTTCGTCTGCGACCCGCCGATGTACGGGCGGGACGACGACGGCACGAGTTCCACCACGGCGACCCACCACCCGCCGGCGACGACCACGGCGAGGGCTGCCCACAGCAGGTGCACGATGCGCTTCACGAACGGCAGCGACGAGCAGGACAGGTACACGCCGACGAGCACGGGCAGGATGAGGAACCCCTGCAGCTGCTTCGTCAGGAAGGCGATCCCGACGGCCACGCCGGCCAGGACGACCCACCGCAGACGCCCGCTCTCGACACCGCGCAGGACGAGCCAGAGCGACAGCACCATGAGCAGGGTGAGCAGTGCGTCCGGGTTGTTGAAGCGGAACATCAGGGTCGCGACCGGGGTCGTCGCGAGTGCGGCACCTGCGACGAGCGCGGCCCCGGCGGAGAACCGTCGCCGGACGATGACGTACAGCAGTGCCACGGTCCCGACGCCCATCAGGGCCTCCGGCACGAGGATCGCCCACGAGTTGAGACCGAAGAGGCGCACGGACAGCTCCATCACCCAGAGGAACGCCGGCGGCTTGTCGACCGTGATCGAGTTGCCCGCGTCCGAGGAGCCGTAGAAGAACGCCTCCCAGCTCTGGCTCCCCGCCTGCACGGCCGCCGAGTAGAACGCGTTCGCGTACCCGTTCACCCCGAGGTTCACCAGGTACAGGACGCCCGTCACGAGCAGCAGGCCGAAGAAGGCAGGACGTTCCCACCGTGCTCGCTGGACGGCGGGTGTGCGGGAGCTGATGCGCATGGTCCCAGCGTCACCGGGCCGGCTTTCGGCATCCGTTGGCAGCGCTGTGGAAGCGCCGGGAGGCGCGGCGTGCGTCCGCCGGGTCGGGTTCCGGAACGGTTCGGCGCGCGTCTGCCTGGTGTTCGCCTCCGCGACACCGCGGCTTCGTAGCGTCCCGAGCATGCGCCCCACCGGTTCCGTCGTCGCGGTCGTCCCGGCCCGTGCGGGGTCGAAGGGCATCCCGGGCAAGAACCTCCGCCCCGTCGCCGGGCGCTCCCTGGTCCGTCGCGCGGTGGAGTCCGCCCGAGCAGCGACGACGATCGACACCGTCGTGGTCTCGACGGACGGCGACGCCATCGCGGCCGAGGCCCTGTCCGCCGGCGTCCGGGTCGTCCGGCGTCCGGCAGCGCTCGCCGGGGACGAGGCCTCGTCGGAGTCCGCGCTGCTGCACGTCCTCGACACGCTCGCGGCCGCGGGCGAGGAGCCCGACGTCGTCGTGTTCCTGCAGGCGACCTCGCCGTTCATCGACCCGGCCGACCTCGACGCCGCCGTCACCCGGGTCCGCGACGGCCACGCCGACTCGGTGTTCGCCGCGGCGCCCTCGCACGCGTTCCTCTGGCGCATCGGCGACGACGGCACCGCCCGCGCCGTGAACCACGACCAGGCCGTCCGCCCCCGGCGGCAGGACCGCGAGCCGGAGTTCCGCGAGACGGGCGCGTTCTACGCCTTCCGGGCCGCCGCCTTCCGCGAGCACCGCCACCGGTTCCACGGCCGCGTCGAACTCGTCGTCGTCGACGGTGCCGGAGCGATCGACGTCGACGACCCGGCCGACCTCGCGCTGGCGTCCGTCCTCGCACCACGGCTCGACCGTCCCGCGCACCGGTCCGACGAACACGCACCAGACCACCGTCCGGCCACCGAGCCGCACGTCCCCGCACCGAACGGAGCACCATGACCGTCACCATCGGCACGTCCACGATCGGCGCGGGCCACCCCGCGTACCTCATCGGCGAGATCGGCCTGAACCACAACGGCGACGTCGACATCGCCAAGCGACTCATCGACGTCGCGGCCGACGCCGGGCTGCAGGCCGTGAAGTTCCAGAAGCGCACGCCGGAGATCTCCACGCCCGAGCACATGAAGCAGACGCCGCGCAGCACGCCGTGGGGCGAGATGACCTACCTCGAGTACCGGTACCGCGTCGAGTTCGACCGCGACCAGTACATCGAGATCGGCGACCACGCGACGCTCCGCGGACTCGACTGGTTCGCCTCGCCGTGGGACGAGCCGTCGGTCGCCTTCCTCGAGGACCTCAACGTCGTGGCGTACAAGATCGCCTCGGCGTCGGTGACGGACCTCGGACTCCTGGCCGAGGTCGCCACGACCGGCAAGCCCGTGATCCTCTCGACGGGGATGTCGACGCTCGAGCAGATCGACCGTGCCGTGGAGGCCCTCGGCACCGAGCGACTCGTGCTCATGCACGCCACGTCGACGTACCCGCTCCCCGCCGAGGAGGCGAACCTGCGGATGATCGACACCCTCGCGAACCGCTACGCAGGCGTCCCGGTCGGGTACTCCGGCCACGAGCCCGGGCTGCAGATCTCCATCGCCGCCGTGGCACTCGGCGCGACGGCCGTCGAGCGCCACATCACGCTCGACCGCACGATGTGGGGCTCCGACCACGCCGCGTCGCTCGAGCCGCACGGACTGCAGACGCTCGCGCGCGACGTCCGGATCATCGAGACCGCGCTCGGCGACGGCGTGAAGCGGGTCATGCCCGGCGAGCGGGCACCGCTCGCGAAGCTGCGCCGCGTCGGAGCGTGACGGGCGGCGACCTGGACGCGGCCGGCGGCGGGGGCGAGCCGAGGGACGGACGGGAGGCGCGCCTCCCGTCCGATGCCCTGCCACGCGTCCGACGCGTGGTCGGTCTGGTCGACACCGACTCGTTCGCGAAGTGGGGCGCCCACCTGCTCGCCACGGCACCCGCGCACTGGGACCTCGAACTGCTCACGGTGGCGACGCCGCGATCCGCGAGCCGCGCGCAGCTGCGGTCCGCGTTCCGGGGGCTCGACGACCGGCTCGCGCACCTGGCCGCGGCGCCGCCGGAGGCGCTCGAGGTCGACGCCATCGTCGAACGACTCCGGCAGGACCCACCGGACGCAGTGCTGGTGTCCCTGATCGGACCGGTGGCGGAGCTCGTCATCGAGGAGGTCCACCGTCGTCTGCCACGGCGACCCGTCCTCGTGACGGGGCTGCCCGGGATCTCCTACCCGGCGAAGTGGAAGGGCGTGTTCTTCCGGGCGCGCGCCGACCTGTTCGTGCTGCACAGCCACCGCGAGGTCCGCGCCTACGAGGAGCTCGCGACCGAGGGCGGCGTCGAACCGCACTTCGCGCTCGCGACGCTGCCGTTCGCGCGGCCGTCCGGAGCCGCTGCGAGCCGTGACGGCGCTGCGATCGTCCGCGACTCCGTCGTCTTCGCCGCACAGCCGAGCGTCCCCGCGGAACGTGCCGAGCGGGAGCGTGTCGTCGGGTGGCTCGCCGAGACCGCCCGTCGCCACCCGGAGTGGCGCGTGGTGATCAAGGTCCGTGCCGCCGCCGGGGAGCACCAGACGCACCGCGAACAGGACCCGTACCCGGACCTCGTGCCGACGGACGCGCCGGCGAACCTCGTGGTCGAGAGCGGGCCGATGTCCGCGCACCTCGACCGGGCGGTCGCCCTCGTCACGATCAGCTCGACGGCCGTGCTCGAAGCGGCGGCCCGGGGCATCCCCGCGCTCACCCTGACCGACTTCGGCATCGGGCGGCACCTCATCAACGAGGTGTTCGTGGGCAGCGGGCTCGAGGGCGACGCCGTCGACCTGGTGGACGGCCGGTTCGGGACGGTTCGGGACGAGTGGATGCACGACAACCACTTCCACCCGGAGTCCGAGGACGACTGGGCCGACCGGACCGAACGGCTCATGGCGTCGCGCGACGCCGGCGTCCTGCGCGACCGACCGGCCGCACGCCGGAGTCGTGGTGGCGTGCTCCGTCGGGCCTGGGAGCGGAAGAACGCACTCGGGCCGGACGACCGGAGTGTCCTCGGGGCCGTCGCGCTGGTGATCGGGGCGCCGGTGCGGGCGCTGAAGCGGGTCGTCCGGCAGGTGCGGCGGGTGGTGCGGCCGGCGGAGGTGCCGGTGCTGCTCGCGCCGACGAGCCAGCGTGTCAGTGGGTCCGGGTCGGGCAGGGCCGCGTCCGGAGGGGCCGCGTCCGGTGGAGCCGCGTCCGGAGGAGCCGCGTCCGGTGGTGGCCCGTCAGATCGCCTTGGCGATCGCGAGGAGCAGTTGGTCCCGGGTCGGGACGCCGGGTGACCGGAAGACCTCGGCACCGTCGTCCCGCCGCACGATGATCGTGGGGGTCGACCGGATGCCGAGGTCCTCCGCCTGGTCGGGGTGGTTCGCCACGTCGCGCTCGGTCACGTGCAGCCCGGGGACGAGCTCGGACGCCTCGGCCGACACCCGGCGGGCGGCGGCGCACGGGGCGCAGAACGAGGACGTCCAGAGGTCGAGCTGCATGTGGTCCTGCAACGCGGGCGCGGCCGGATCTACTCCCGGTGCGTGTGGTGCGGCGCTGTTGCTTACTCGCGGTCGAACTCGCCGCTGCGGTCCCCGCGGTCCGCGAGGTCGTCCACCGGGTCGGACTCCCCCGGCACGTACTCGAACTCGGCCGAGGTCTGGTCGAGCACCTGGCGGGACTTCGTCATTCGGTAGGTGAACGCGGTCTGGAGTCCCTCGACGTCGGCGAACACCGTGACCTCGTCGTCCAGCGCGTCGCTCGTGGCCGTGCGGGTGTCGGTCGTGCCGTCGAAGGGTCCGCCGTGGAAGATCACGGTGTACTCGTCGCCTTCGTGGATGGTGATGTCGCTCATGCATCCCTTCTACCAGGGACCGCCTGTTGACACATTCATAGCCTCGCTATATAGTTTTGCTATGGAATCACCGCGTGAACAGACGATCGAGACGCTCCTCGTCTCGGTCAACCGCCTGATCCGCACCGCAGCGCAGGCAACGGGGAACACCACGTCCTCCGCCGTCTGGCGCACGCTCGGCATCCTCGAGACCGACCAGCCGCTCCGCCTCGGCGAGCTCGCTGCCGCCTCCCGCGTCGCGCAGCCCACGATGACCCGACTCGTCGCGGGCATGCTCGCCGACGGGCTCGTGTCCCGCAGCGTCGACCCCGACGACTCCCGCGGGCAGCTCATCGAGCTCACCGACGCCGGCCGTGAACGCCTGGCGTCCTGGCGGGTCACCCTCACCCGGACGGTCGGCCCGCTCTTCGCCGACCTGTCCGACGACGAGTGGGACACCCTGCACGACGCCGTCGAGGTCATCGCCGCCCGAACCTCCACCGCCACCAGAACGGAGACCCACGCGTGAACGCCCACGCACCCGCCGCACAGTCCGGCAGCATCCTCAAGCAGTCATCGGCGGTCTGGGCGATCGCCTTCGCCTGCGTCGTCGCCTTCATGGGCATCGGCCTCGTCGACCCGATCCTCCCCGCGATCGCCTCGTCCCTCAAGGCCACGGCGGCGCAGACCGAGCTCCTCTTCACGAGCTACCTCGCCGTCACCGGTGTCGCGATGTTCTTCACCAGCTGGGTGTCCAGCCGCATCGGCGCGAAGAACACCCTGCTCATCGGCCTCGCGCTCATCGTGCTGTTCTCGGTGCTCGCGGCGACGTCGAACAGCGTGTGGACGATCATCGACTTCCGCGCGGGCTGGGGTCTCGGCAACGCGCTCTTCATCTCCACCGCACTCGCGACGATCGTCGGGGCAGCCTCCGGTGGCACCGCGTCCGCGATCATCCTGTACGAGGCGGCGCTCGGCCTCGGCATCGCCGTCGGCCCGCTCGTCGGCGGCCTGCTCGGCTCCGTCAGCTGGCGCGGCCCGTTCTTCGGCGTCACGACGCTCATGGCCATCGCGTTCATCGCCATCGTCACGCTCCTCAAGACGAAGAACCTCGAGAAGCCCACGCCGACCAAGCTCTCCGCACCGTTCCGCGCGCTCGGTCGCCCGGCACTCGCCGCCCTCGCCGTCACCGCGCTCTTCTACAACATCGGCTTCTTCGTCCTGCTCGCCTACACGCCCTTCCCGCTCGGCTTCGGCGCCCTCGGCATCGGCTTCACCTTCTTCGGCTGGGGCGTCGGCCTCGCGATCACCTCGGTCTGGGTCGCCCCGATGCTCACCGCACGGCTCCGCCGCACCACCGTGCTGAAGATCGCGCTCCCGCTGCTCGCGCTCGACCTGTTCGCCGCCGCCGTGGTCGTGCAGTCGCAGGTGGGCCTGATCATCTGCGTCATCATCGGCGGCCTCGTGCTCGGTGTCCTCAACACCGTCCTCACCGAATGCGTCATGGAGGCCACCGACCTCCCCCGCTCCGTCGCCTCGAGCGCGTACTCCGCGGTGCGCTTCATCGGCGGTGCGATCGCCCCGCCCGTGGCCACCCTGCTCGCCGACCAGTTCGCCCCGTCGGCCGCGTACGTGTTCGCCGGGCTGTCCGTCGCCGTCGCGTTCGTCGTCGTGGTGTGCACCACGCGCGTGCTGCGCCGGGTCGACGACGGCGCCGAGCCCGAGCCCGTCGAGGCCGAGGCCATCGCCGCCGGCGAGATGGCGTAGCCCCCGCGGCTGCGGGCGGAGCCCGCGGCCGCGGTTGGCCGCGCTTCGCGCTCCGCGAGCGGGCGAAGTACGTCCCGCTCACCCGCCGCCCCCAGCACCTTCCGCCCGCTCGCGCGCTCACCCGCGCGAGCGGGCGTTCTCCGTCCCGGTCGCACCCCGCACCCCGCGCATTCCGCCCGCTCGCGGGTCCCGGGTGACCGCCTGGAGGCGCGGGTCGGCCCCCGAGACCGGCACCGCGCCTCCAGGCACTCGCGCCCACCCCGCGAGCAGGCGAAATCGGGCTCGCTCGCGCCCCACAGCCGTCACGTACCGCCCGCTCGCCGCGTCGCACCCGCGAGCGGGCGAAATCGGGCTCGCTCGCGCCCCACAGCCGTCACGTACCGCCCGCTCGCCGCGTCGCACCCGCGAGAGCGGGCGAATGCTGCGCGGCCCACGCCCCGCACCCCGCGCATTCCGCCCGCGCGCGCAGATGGCACGGGCGCCGCCTGGAGGCGCGGGTCGGCCCCCGAGACCGGCGCCGCCCGTCCGGACGCTTGCCCGCGCCCCGCGCCACGAACGGGCGAAAAACGTCCCGACCGCGGCTCGTAGCCCGCACATACCGCCCACTCGCGCTCCCCCCGCACCACGGGCTGGCGGAAAACGTCCCAGCCGCGCCCCTCAGCGCGCGCATACCGCCCGCTCGCGGGCCGGGCGGGCCGTGCGGGCCGTGCGGGGCCGCGGGCGCGAGCGAACGGGCGCGGGCGCGCGGGCGGAAAGCGACCCCGCCCCGCCGCGGAATAGGATCGACACCATGGCAACTGCGAACGACCGCCTCGTCTGGATCGACTGCGAGATGACGGGCCTCGACCTCGAGGTCGACGAACTCGTCGAGGTGGCCGTGGTCGTCACCGACTTCGACCTCGTCCCCGTGCACCCCGGCTTCGACATCGTGATCAAGCCCGACCAGTCGGCGCTCGACAACATGAACGAGTTCGTCACGAACATGCACACCACCTCGGGGCTGCTCGAGGAGATCCCGAACGGTGTGAGCCTCGCGGACGCCGAGTACCAGGTGCTCGAGTACATCCTCGAGCACGTGCCCGCCGAGGGATCCGCTCCCCTCGCGGGCAACACCATCGGCACCGACCGATCGTTCCTGTCGAAGTACATGCCCCGCGTCGACGGGCACCTGCACTACCGCAGCGTCGACGTGTCGAGCATCAAGGAGCTCTGCCGCCGCTGGTTCCCGCGCGTGTACTTCAACGCGCCGGAGAAGCACGGTGGGCACCGTGCCCTCGCGGACATCCTCGAGTCCATCCGCGAGCTCGAGTACTACCGCCGGGCGGGCTTCGTGGCCGAACCCGGCCCCACCTCGGACGACGTCAAGGCCGTCGCGAGCGAGGTCGTCGCCAAGTGGGAGCCGCGGCTCGCGCAGTAGGACACACCGCCTGCGGCGCGTCCAGGAGGCGCGGCTCACCCCTCGTGTTCTGACCCGCCCCCGGCATGTACTACTATTGAGTGGTCGCGCCGGTCGCCCGGTGTACACATGGTGGATATAGCTCAGTTGGTAGAGCGCCTGGTTGTGGTCTAGGAGGTCGCGGGTTCGAGACCCGTTATTCACCCCAGTGCTGATGCAGATCAGCGGAAGGCCCCGGTCCCTCGGACCGGGGCCTTCGTCGTTCGATCAGGTTGTCCTGCAACGATCGGCGACGTGATGGAGATGTCCGCCGACGCGTTCGAACAGCTCGTGACCGACGAACTCGACCTGCTGCCGGACGAGATGGTCGACGGCCTCGACAACGTGGTGTTCGTCGTCGAGGACGAACCGGAGAACGGCGAAGAGCTCTTCGGCGTGTACGACGGCATCGCGGCGACCGAGCGTGGGCAGTACGGCTTCGGCGAGCTCCCGGACCGCATCGTGGTGTTCCGGAAGCAGCACCTCGCCGAGTGCGACACGCTCGAGGAGCTCAAGGACGAGGTCCACACCACGCTCGTGCACGAGATCGGGCACTTCTACGGGATCGACGACGAGCGCCTCCACGAGCTCGGCTGGGCGTAGCCGGGGCCTCGGCACCCGCGCGGGTGCCGAGGCCCCGGCGCCCGCGCCAGCGCCTCAGAACCGCGTCGGCCCCACCTCGTGGTACTTCTCCCACCCGTCCACCGGCCCCCGCCCGTGCAGCGCGTACTCCCCCACGAGCCGCTCCTTGTAGACCGCCGGGTTGTGCGACGCCACGACCCGAGCGTTCCGCCAGTGCCGGTCCAACGCCCGCGTGCGATCGGCCGCCGAGGCCCCACCGACCTCGAACAGCTCCGACGCCGCCCGGAGCACCCGCGGCCCGACCTCGATCTGCGCCTGGTAGACCGCGTTCTCGGCGGCGTCCAGCAGGTCACGGTCGACGCCGGCCCCGGGCTCGTTCGTGCCCACCACCCCGTCGAGCAGCCCCGCCGCGGCGACGACGAGCGACCGGGCCGTGAACGCCCCGGCCGACAGCCGACCGAGCACTGCCAGCACCTGCGGGTCGTCCCCGGGCCGCGCGGCGTTCGCATGGATGTACGTCCGGGTCCGCGGTCGCACGAACGCGACGGCGTCGTCGGACACCGCCTGCCCGATCCCGGCGAGGACCGCCAGCAGGTACACCTGGTAGAAGGCCTGGATGTGCGACAGCGGGGCGTCCTTGTACGCCGAGACCACCGAGGGGTCGACCGACACCCCGTCGAACACCGTGGTGCCGGACGCGGTCAACCGCTGGCCGAACCCGTCCCAGTCGTCGACGCTCGTCACGCCCGGCGCGTCGACCGGCACGGCGAACGTGACGCGGTCACCCGAGCGGTCCGCCGCGAGGTAGATCCAGTCCGAGTAGAGCGTCCCGGTCGAGTAGAACTTCCGGCCGTCGAGACGGACGGAACCGTCCTCGGCGACGCGCACCGTGGTGGAGATGTCGGCGAGCGTCGTCCCGGTCCGCTCCGACGTCGCGTTCCCGATGATCGCGCCGTCGACGATCCGCTGCAGCCACTCGTCCCGCCCGGCCGACGACGGCCGGAGGAGCACGAGTTCGGTGTACCCGAAGTGCCCGCGCCACAGGTGCGCGATGTTCGAGTCGGCAGCGGCGAGGTCGGCGACGAGGTGCACGAGTTCGACGAGCGTCACGCCGAACCCACCACGGTCCTCCGGCACGCGGAGCCGTCCGAACCCCGCGTCGGCGAGCGCACGGACCTCGTCGTGCGGCAGCGGCCGGTCCCCCGGCGTCCCGGACGCCAGCTCGCGGTCGACGGCCCCCTCGCGGATGCGGTCGAACAGCGGCTGGAACCGAGCGCGCAGCTCCGCCAGGCGGCTGGTCCCGGTGCCGGCCTGGAGGGACGGCTCGCCCCCGGTGGTCGTCGTCGCGTCGGTCATGCGGTCACCTCCACGGCGTCGCGCGCGGCGTCCGCGCCGGTTCCGGCAGCTCCGCCCGTGAACGCTCCCCGCCACCGCCGCGCCGGGTGGCTGTCGGGCAGCTGCGGGTGGCCGAAGAGCTTCTCGCGCAACGTCCCCTCGCGGTACTCGGACTGCATCAGTCCGCGCTCCTGCAGGGTCGGGGCGATGTGGTCCACGAACTCCTCGTAGGAGCCGGGCAGCGTCCAGTTGATGACATTGACCCCGTCGACGCCGGCGCGCTGCCAGTCGGCGAGCTCGTCGGCGATCTGCTCAGGCGTCCCGACCACGCGGGCACGGAGCTTCGCGGACAGTCGGGCGAGGTCGGCGATCGTCGGCTCCCGGTCGCCGGCGGCCTCCCGGAGCCACTGCAGGTGCGACTGGCCGGCGTGCGTGCGGACCTCGGAGAGCGGCGTCTCGGGGTCGAGGGGGTCGCCGGTGTCGGGGTCGAACCCGAGGTTCGAGTGCACGAGGAAGCCGTCGGCCGCGAGGTACTCGTCGATCTCCGCTTCCTTCGCCTTCGCCTCGGCCTCGGTGGCCCCGGTGACGAACGTCAGCCCGAGGAAGAAGGCGATGTCGTCCCGCTGCCGCCCCGCTGCCGAAGCGAGGTCACGGGTCTCGCGGATGAGCTGCTCGGTGGCGTCGCGGTTCGACGTCAGGATGAACTGAGCCTCGGCGTTCCGCGCGGCGAAGGCACGGCCGGCCGGCGAGGACCCCGCCTGGAAGAGCACGGGCGTCCGCTGCAGCGACGGTGCTGACAGGTGCGGGCCCTGCACGTCGTAGCGCTTCCCGTGGTGGTCGATGCGGTGCACCTTGTCGGGGTCGGCGTAGCCGCGCACCGGGTCCTTGAGCACGGCGCCGTCATCCCACGACCCCTCCCAGAGCTTCGCGCAGACCTCGAGGTACTCCTCGGCCCAGACGTAGCGTTCGTCGTGCTCCTCGAGCCGGTCGGCGCCGAAGTTCCGCGCGGCGCTGTCGAGGGCGCTCGTGACGACGTTCCAGCCGATCCTGCCCCGGGTGATGTGGTCGAGGGTGGAGACCTTGCGGGCGAAGTCGAACGGGTGGGACTGGATGACGCTCGACGTGAACGCGAGCCCGAGGTGCTCCGTCGACACGGCGAGCGCCGAGAGCAGGACGGACGGGTCGTTCGAGGGGATCTGCAGCCCCTCGCGCAGGTTGGTCGAGTAGTCGCCGCGTCCGGGGCCGTACGTCCCGACGACGTCCGCGAAGAACATCGCGTCGAACTTCCCGCGCTCGAGGGTCTTCGCGAGGCCGGTCCACAGCGTCACGTCGTCGAAGTCGGCCTGGCGGGCGTCCGGGTGCCGCCAGAGGCCGTGCTGGATGTGCGACGTCGTGTTCATGACGAAGGCCGCGAAGCGCAGCGGGCGGTTCGGTGCATCGCTCATGCGGTCCATGTTCCCCGCCGTGGTGTCGCGGGAGGGCGTGACGTGACCTCGCGTTACGCGGGGTGTTCCCCGAGGTGCGCGACGCGACCATGCTCCTGAGGGTGCCGAACTCGACCACCGCAGCCGCGCCTCCAGTCCGTTCCACCGCACCGTCGACCACCGCGACCCGCCGTCGCGTCGCCCTGGCGTCCTTCGTCGGGACGACCGTGGAGTACTACGACTTCTACCTGTACGCGACCGCGTCCGCGCTCGTGTTCGCGCCCACGTTCTTCCCCTCCGTGACCCCCGCGGTCGGCGTCATCGCGTCGTTCGCGACCTACGGTGTCGGGTTCGTCGCCCGTCCGCTCGGTGGGATCATCGCCGGCCACCTCGGCGACCGGATCGGGCGGAAGAAGCTGCTCGTCGCGTCGCTCGTGCTGATGGGGATCGCGTCGACGCTGATCGGGGTCATCCCCTCCGCCGCGACCATCGGCGTCGGTGCCGTCGTCGCGCTCGTGGTCCTGCGGCTGCTGCAGGGTGTCGCGGCCGGGGCCGAGTGGGGCGGCTCGGCGCTGCTGTCCGTCGAGCACGCACCCGAGCGGCACCGGGGACTGTTCGGGGCGTTCACGCAGATGGGATCCGCGGGCGGCATGCTCCTCGCGACCGGTGTCTTCACGCTCGTACGGGGGCTGCTCGGCACCGAGGCGTTCCTGGCGTGGGGCTGGCGGCTGCCGTTCCTGTTCTCGGCGGTGATCGTGGCCGTCGGGCTCGTCATCCGGCTCGGCGTGCAGGACGCGCCGGTCTTCCAGGAGCTGCGCGCCTCCGGGAACGTCGAGCGGTTCCCGGTGTGGCAGGCGATCCGGCGGCACCCGCGGGCGATCCTCGTCACCGCGGGGCTGCGGCTCGTGCAGCCGGCGCTGTACTCGATCCTCACGACCTACTCGCTGACGTACCTCGGGTCGGTGCGGGGCCCGTCCGGCGCTTCGGCCGGGCTCCAGGCCGTGCTCGTCATCTCCGCGGTGTCGCTCGTGTCGACGCCGTTCTGGGGCTGGCTGTCCGACCGGGTCGGCCGACGGGTGCTGACGATCTGGTCGGCGGTGGGGATCGCGGTGCTCATCTGGCCGTTCTTCGCGTTCCTCGACGCGGGGCCGCTCGTGCTGCTGCCGCTCGTGGCGCTGATCGGGATGTGCGTGTTCCACGACAGCATCTACGGGCCCCAGGCGGCGTGGTTCGCGGAGCAGTTCCCGACCGGTCGGCGCTACTCGGGGATGTCGCTCGGGTACCAGATCGGGTCGATCTTCTCGGTGGGGCTCACGCCGTTGCTCGCGGCCGTGTTCGTCGAGCTCGGTGGGGGCTCGCCGTGGATCCTGTGCGGGTACCTCGGGGTGTACGCGGTGCTCTCGATCGTCGCGGCGGTGTTCGCGGTGGACCCGGTGGCGGCGGCCCGGCGGGGTGCGCGGGGTGCGGTTTCGGGCTGAAGTTTCGGGCTGAGCGACACATCACGGGCGCGATCGGGCGTGAAGTGTCGCCCAGCGCGTGAACTCGGCCTCCGCCCGCCGCGCCGGGCCGCGCGCCCGCGCCGCGCCGCACGCCC
>NZ_JABXGF010000076.1:0-12237 GCF_025407985.1 Curtobacterium sp. C2H10
TTCTTGCCGGTGACGGTGATCTTCTGTCCCTTGGTGTACTCGGTGGGGGACGTGAGCCGGAGCGCGGGCTCGGTCGCTTCGTCCCGCGCCGTGAACTCGTGCCGTTGGTCGCTGCCGTTCGCGGTCAGCACGAGGGCCAGGCGGTCCTCCTTCGCCTGGTCGGCGGTGATCGCCAGGGACCACTTGCCGGCGGCATCGGCCGTCACCGGGTCGATCGGGCCGATCAGCGCGATGCGCACACCGATCTCGGCCTTTGGCTTGGCGGTGCCGGCGATGGTGAACGCTTCGCCCTTCGTGTACGTCGTTCCTGACGTGATCACCACTGGTGCGGGTTGTTTGGCCGGATCGGCAGTGAAAGTGACCGACTCGAAGTGGTCGAGGTGGGTGCGGAATCGCAACGTGAAGCGGTCGCGGTTCGTCGCGGACTCGTTGAGAGTGTGTTTCCACGTGCCGTCGGCGCCGGTCGCGACGCTCTTCGTGACACCGTGCTCGTTGGTGATCTCGAGCGTCGTCGAGCGCGGTGCGGTCCCGGTGATCGTGAAGGCGTCGCCCTTGCCGTAGGTCGTGTCGGACGTGATCGCGAAGGGCACTGCCTTCTGGTCGGGGTCCGGCGTGAAGGTGATCGTCTGGTGCTCACCAGCGACCGTGCGGAAGCCGAACGTCAGGCTGTCGAAGCGAGTCAAGTACTCGTTGAGCTGGTACGACCACTTGCCGTCCGCATCGGTCTTCGTGTTCCTCGTGAGCTCGAGGTACTCGGGGAAGACGTCGATCGTGCTCGAGCGGGGTCCGGTACCAGTGATCGTGAAGGGCTCTCCCTGCACGTACTCCGTACCGGAGGTGACTGCGAAGGGGACGGGCTTGGTGCTCGGCTTCCCCGCGAGCATGACGGTCTTGGCGTCGCCACTGTTCGGTCGGAGTCCGAGGACGAGCTCGTCGACGTCGGTCGCGCGGGCACCCAGCTCGTACGCCCAGGTCCCGTCCGCGCGGATCCCGATCACCGCGGGGACGCCACCGGAGATCGAGATCTCGAGCGGAGTGGAGCGTGGGCCCGTGCCGGTGACCGTCAACGGCTCGCCCTTCGTGTACGACCGGCCCGACGTGACAGCGAGTGCGTCGGGATCGGCCTGCAGGGTGACACTCTCGTGCTCGCCGAGGTGGTTGTCGAGACCGACCGCGATCGAGTCGGTGTCCGTGAGCTCCGCGTCGAGCGTGTACGACCAGTTGCCGTCGGCATCGGTCTCGGCAGTGGCGCTGCCCCTCGGCACGCTGATGGCGACACCGGTGTTCCGTGGCGCGGTACCGGTGAGGGTGAACGGCTCGCCACGCGTGTACGTCACTCCGGAGGTGACGGCCAGCGGGACCGCCCGCTGGTCGGGGTCGGCGGTGAACGCGATCTCCTTGAACTCGCCCAGGTGCGTCCGGAAGCGAAGGGCGAGGCCGTCAGCGTTCGTTGCGTACTCGTTGAGCATGTAGGACCACTTGCCGTCAGTCGAGGTGTCGACCAGGGTGGCGAATCCGGCCGCGGAGACGACCTCGAGCTTGCTGGAGCGTGGCGCGGTTCCGGTCACCATGAACGGTTCGCCCTTGATGTACGTCGTGCCGGAGGTGACGGCGAAGGGGACGGGTTCGTTGTCGGGGTCGACGGTGAAGGTGACGGTCTCGAACGCACCGAGGTGGCTGCGGAAGTGGTAGGTGAGGCTGTCTTTCCGCGTGGCGGAGTCGTTGAGCTCGTGGGCCCACTTCCCGTCGGCGTCGGTCTTCGCGGTGCGGCTGAAACCGGTCTCGGCGGAGATGATCTCGATGGCGTTCGATCGGGGCCCGGTGCCGGTGACGGTGAACGGTTCGCCCTTGATGTACGTCGTGCCGGAGGTGATGGCGAAGGGGACGGGTTCGTTGTCGGGGTCGACGGTGAAGGTGATGGTCTCGAACTCGCCGAGGTGGGTGCGGAAGTGGTAGGTGAGGCTGTCGTTCCGCGTGGCGGAGTCGTTGAGCTGGTAGGACCAGTTCCCGTCGGCGTCGGTCTTCACGGTGCGGCTGAAACCGGTCTCGGCGGAGATGATCTCGACGGTGCTGGATCGAGGCCCGGTGCCGGTGATGGTGAACGCTTCGCCACGGATGTACTTCGTGCCCGACGTGATCGAGAGCGGTACGGCCTTGTCGTCGCGGTCGACGGAGAAGGTGATCCGCTCGAATTCGTCGTCGATGGTACGGAAGTCGAAGGTGAGGCTCTCGTTCCGAGTCGCGAAATCCGTCAGAGGGTACGACCACTTCCCGGCCGCGTCGGTCTCGGCGCCCCTCGGGAAGCCAGGATCGTCGGAGGCAACTTGAATGGTGCTGGACCGCGGGCCGGTGCCGGTGATCGAGAACGGCTCACCCTTGATGTACTTCGTGCCGGAGGTGATCGAGAACGGCACCGGAGCGGCGCTGGAAGCGACATCGAGCCGGTGGGGCGAGGCGTGCGCCGTGGCCGGGACGATGACGGGCGCGACGATCAGAGCGAGGCCGAGTGCGCCGATCGAGCAGGCCCGGATGGAGTTGGGGAACATGGAACATCCTTCGTGTGCGGATGTTCAATATGACATATTGCAGACGGGTGATGCTTGGAACATAGCGATCGCGATCACTCTCGATCGGCCTTCGCGATCAGACCGGCAGCGCCGCCTCGATCGCAGCGATCACCTGCGGCGCATCCGGCTTCGTCGTCGGGCGGAACCGCGTGACCGTGCCGTCCGGGGCGACCAGGAACTTCTCGAAGTTCCACGTGACCCGCCCGGCCTTGCCGTCGGCGTCCGGGGTCTCCTTGAGCGCCTGGTAGAGCGGGTGGGCGCTCTTGCCGTTCACCTTGACCTTCTCGGACATCGGGAAGGTGACGCCCCACGTGGTGGAGCAGTACTCGTCGATCGCCTCGGACGAGCCGAGCTCCTGCAGGAACTGGTTGCTCGGGAAGCCCAGGACCGTGAAGCCGCGGGGGCCGTACTCCTTCTGGAGCGCCTCGAGCTGCTCGTACTGCGGAGCGAGGCCGCAGCGCGACGCGACGTTCACGACGAGCACCGCCTTGTCCGCGAACGCCCCGAACGTGGTGTCCTCACCGTGCAGCGTCGTGATCGCGATGTCGTCGAAGCGTCCCATGTCCCAAACGTTATCCCCAGCCCTGCTCGTTCGCAGGGTCGTCGTCCAGCCAGACCGTAGGATCGTCCCCATGTGTGGAATCGTCGGCTACGTCGGCAGCAACAGCAGCCAGGACGTCCTCCTCGGTGGTCTCCGTCGGCTCGAGTACCGCGGCTACGACTCGGCGGGCATCGCCGTCGTGGACGGGTCGCACGAGCTCGCGTCCGCGAAGAAGGCGGGTAAGCTCCAGGCCCTCGTGGACGAGCTGGAATCGCACCCCATCGCCGACGGCGGGACGGGCATCGGCCACACCCGCTGGGCGACCCACGGCGGCCCGACCGACGGCAACGCGCACCCGCACCTGGCCGACGGCGGCAAGCTCGCCCTCATCCACAACGGCATCATCGAGAACTTCTCCGAGCTCCGCGCCGAGCTCGAGGCCGAGGGCGTCGCGTTCCTCAGCGAGACCGACTCCGAGGTCGCGGCACACCTCGTCGCCCGGTCGTTCCGCGCGACCGGTGACCTGACCGCCGCCATGCAGCAGGCCGTGCAGCGACTCGAAGGGGCGTTCACGCTCCTCGTCGTGCACGCCGACCAGCCCGGTGTCGTCGTCGGCGCCCGTCGCAACTCCCCCCTCGTGGTCGGCCTCGGCGACGGCGAGAACTTCATGGGCTCCGACGTGGCCGCGTTCGTGGCCTACACGCAGCGTGCCCTCGCCATCGGGCAGGACGAGATCGTCACGATCCGCCCCGACGGCGTCGACGTCATCCACTTCGACGGCACCCCGGCAGCACCGAGCGAGTTCGAGGTGAACTGGGACGCCTCCGCGGCCGACAAGGGCGGCTGGACGTCGTTCATGGCGAAGGAGATCAGCGAGGAGCCCGAGGCCGTCGCGAAGACCATCCTCGGCCGCGTGCACGACGGTGCCGTGACGCTGACGGACCTCGACCCGATCGCCGACCGCCTCGCGCAGGTCGACCGGGTCATCGTCATCGCCTGCGGCACCGCGGCCTACGCCGGCATCCTCGGCAAGTACGCGATCGAGCAGTGGGCCCGCGTCCCGGTCGAGGTCGAGCTCGCGCACGAGTTCCGCTACCGCGACCCGGTGCTGGACGACCGCACGCTGGTCGTCTCGATCAGCCAGTCCGGCGAGACCATGGACACGCTCATGGCCGTGAAGTACGCCCGCGAGCAGGGCGCCCAGGTCCTGTCGATCTGCAACACCCAGGGCGCCACGATCCCGCGCGAGTCCGACGCCGTGATCTACACGCACGCCGGGCCCGAGGTCGCCGTCGCGTCGACCAAGGCGTTCATCGCGCAGGGCGTCGCGCTCTACCTGCTCGGGCTGCACCTCGCCACGCTGCGGGGCACCCTCACGGCAGAGCAGATCGCCGAGCAGGTCGCCGAGCTCGAGGGCCTCGCACCGAAGCTGCAGCAGACCATCGACGACGCGTCCGGCATCAAGGACCTCGCCCGCTGGATGGCCGACACCCGGAGCGTCCTCTTCCTCGGCCGCCACGTCGGCTACCCGATCGCGCTCGAGGGTGCGCTCAAGCTCAAGGAACTCGCCTACATCCACGCCGAGGGCTTCGCCGCCGGTGAGCTCAAGCACGGCCCGATCGCCCTGATCGAGCCGGGGCAGATCGTCTTCGTGATCGTCCCGTCGCCGCGCGACCCGCGGTCGCTGCACCCCAAGGTCGTCTCGAACATCCAGGAGATCCGCGCCCGCGGCGCCCGGGTGATCGCGATCGCGGAAGAGGGCGACGCCGCCGTGCTGCCCTTCGCCGACGAGGTGCTGCGCATCCCGCTCGCGACGCCGCTGTTCGAGCCGCTGCTCGCGGTCGCACCGCTGCACATGTTCGGCATGGAGCTCGCCGCGGCCAAGGGCCTCGACGTCGACCAGCCGCGCAACCTCGCGAAGTCGGTCACCGTCGAGTAGCCGCACGATGATCATCGGCATCGGTGTCGACGTGGTCGACCTGGAACGGTTCGAGCGGGTGCTCGACCGGACGCCCGCGATGCGCACGCGCCTCTTCACCCCGTCGGAGCTCGTCCGCGACGGGGAACCCCGGCCGATCGCGTCGCTGGCCGCGCGGTTCGCGGCGAAGGAAGCGCTGATCAAGGCGTTCGGGTCGAGCGCCGGGCTGAGTTGGCAGGACCTCGAGGTCGTCTCCGACGACCAGCGGAACCCGTCGCTGACGCTGCGCCAGGGGGCGCGCCAGGTGGCGGACGGGCGCGGGGTGACGAGCGTGCACCTCTCGCTCTCGCACGACGGAGGGATCGCGACGGCGTTCGTGGTCCTCGAAGGAACAGGGGAATCTGCGTGAGCGCGTTCACCGGCATCACGGTCGATCGGGAGGCGCTGATCGCCAACTACGCGACCGTCGCCGAACAGGTGGCACCGTCCGGCGTCATCGCGGTCGTCAAGGCCAACGGCTACGGCCACGGCGCAGCGGAGTCCGCGCAGGCCTTCGTGGACGCCGGCGCGGAGTGGCTCGGCGTCGCGGACATCGACGAGGGGATCGCCCTCCGCCACGCCGGCATCGACGAGGGTGTCCGGATCCTGGCGTGGCTGCACGCCCCCGACGAGGACTTCCGTCGCGCCGCGCAGTACGGCATCACCCCGGCGGTCTCGAGCGTCGACCAGCTCTCCGCCGCCGCCGACTCCGAGGTCCCCGCGGTGCACATCTGCGTCGACACCGGCCTGAGCCGCAACGGCGCGGTCGAGTCCGAGTGGTCCGAGCTCTTCGCCACCGCCGGTCGCCTTGCCCGCAGCGGCAACCGCACCCGCATCGAAGGCCTGATGTCGCACCTGGCGAACGCCTCCCGCGCCGACGACCTCGACCAGGACGCCGCCCTCCAGCGGGCGCTCGACGGTCTCGCTGCGAACGGCATCGTTCCCGACATGGTGCACCTCGCCGCCAGCGCCGCGAGCCTCGCAGTCGCGGAGACCCGGCACGACGTCGCCCGGGTCGGCCTCGCGCTGTACGGCCTCAGCCCGTTCCCCGACCGCACCTCGGCCGACCTCGGGCTCCGCCCCGCGATGCGCGTGACCGCCGCGGTCCTCCGGACGGTCCCGGTGCGAGCTGGCGAGGGCGTCAGCTACGGCTACACCTGGCGTGCGACGACGGACACCCGGCTCGCGGTGATCGGGCTCGGGTACGCGGACGGCTTCGACCGCGACTTCGGCAACCGCGTCTCGGTGCGGATCGGCGACCGCACCTTCCCGGTCGTCGGTCGCGTGGCGATGAACGCCATGCACGTCGACATCGGCGACGCCGACGTCCGGATCGGCGACGAGGCCGTGCTCTGGGGCGACCCGGCGAACGGCGACCCCGCGGTCGAGGACTGGGCCGCCGCAGTCGGCACGATCAACTACGAGGTGGTCGCCCGGGTCGGCCGCAGCGTCGAACGGAGGACCTCGTGAACGCGCCGCTGCGCCGAGCCCAGATCGACCTCGACGCCTACCGCGCCAACCTCGACCTGGTGCGCGAGTGGATGGACCCGGTCGAGCTCATGGCGATCATGAAGGCCGACGCCTACGGGCACGGCCTCGAGCCGATCGCCCTCGCCGCGGTGGACGCGGGCATCCGGTGGATCGGCGTGCTCACGGTCCCCGCTGCCCTGCGTCTGCGGTCGATCGGCGTCGGCGAGGACGTCCACCTCTTCACGTGGCAGCACGACCCCGCGCTGGACTTCCGCGACGCGATCGACTCCGCCGTCGACCTCGGCGTCTCGAACGTGCCGGAGCTGCAGCGGGTGATCGACGCCGTCGACCAGCGTCCCGCCCGGGTGCACCTCGGCTTCGACTCCGGCCTGCACCGCGACGGTTCGACGCCGGACGACTGGCCCGCCCTCGTGGCCCTCGCCCGCGACGCCCAGCGTGACGGGCGCATCGAGGTCGTGGCCGCCTACACGCACCTCGCCGAGTCCTCCGACGACGAGGACGCCTCCGCCGTGGCGCTCTTCGACGACGCGGTCGAGCAGGCCGACGACCTCGGCCTCGACATCCCGACGGAGCACGTCGCCGCCTCGCTCGCCGGGCTCGAGCGCAAGGAGTTCCGCAAGGACATGGTCCGGATGGGCGCGAACCTGTTCGGCATCCCCGGTGCCGACGGCGTCTCGGCGGCCGACCTCGGCCTCGAGCCCGTGATGACCCTGACCGCGTCGGTCGCGAAGACGAAGCGCGTGCCCGTCGACACCGGTGTCTCGTACGACTACACGTACCGCACCACCGCCGAGACCACCCTCGCGCTCGTCCCGGTCGGCTACGCGGACGGCGTCCCGCGGTTGGCGCAGGGCCGCATCGAGGTCGCGATCGGCGGCACGCGCTACCCGATCGCCGGTCGCGTCGCGATGGACCAGTTCCTCGTGGACGTCGGCGACGACGACGTCCGGGTCGGTGACACCGTCGTGCTGTTCGGCACGGGTGAGCACGACGAGATGACGGTCCTCGAGTGGGGCGACGCGCTCGGCACCATCGGCGAGGAGATCGTCTGCCGGATCGGCACCCGGGTGCCGCGCGTCTACGAAGGGCACCGGGTCGAGGGCCACGTCGCCGAGTACCTCCGGGGCGAACGGTGACCGACTCCCACGTGCTGCTCGACACCACCGCCCGGACCACCGAGGAGATGGGTGCACTCGGTGCCCGGCTCGCGGCCGTCCTCCGTGCCGGTGACCTCGTCGTCCTGACCGGTCCGCTCGGCGCTGGCAAGACCACCCTGACCCGGGGGCTCGGCGCAGCGCTCGGCGCCCGCGGGCAGGTCTCGAGCCCGACGTTCGTCCTCGCCCGGACACACCCGACCTCGGCCGGGCCGGACCTGGTGCACGTCGACGCCTACCGGCTGTCCGACCCGGTGGAGCTCGACGACCTCGACCTCGACTGGGACGCCTCGATCGTCGTCGTCGAGTGGGGGCGTGGGTTCGTCGACGGCATCTCGGACAGCGTCCTCGACGTCGAGATCGTCCGCGCGACCGGTGCCGACGACTCGGTCGCCGGTGACGACAGCACCCCGGACGACCTCGACCCGGACGACGTCCCCGACGAGCCGCGCCGTGTGGTCGTCACCGCCTCCGGCCCGCGCTGGGCGGACGCCGTCCTCTGACCCTGCGGTCCTGCTGCCGTCCAGCCGCCCTCGCGAAGATGCAGTGTGCCGACGCTCATCGTGACCGCCCACCCCGACCCCGACTCCTTGACCCACCACGTCGCGCAACGACTGCGGGGCACGTTGCCCGAGGGGACGGCGGAGATCGCCGACCTCGCCGCCGAGGGCTTCGACCCGCGCTTCACCCTCGCCGACCGCTACACCTACCGGACCGGCGAGGACGCCCCGACGGACGTCGCCGCCGAACAGCAGCGCATCGACCGGGCCACCGACCTCGTCCTGGTGTTCCCCGTCTGGTGGTGGTCGCTGCCGGCGCTGCTGAAGGGGTGGATCGACCGCGTCTTCGTGAACGGGTGGGCGTTCGACGTCGGCGGCGACGAGGGCATGCGCCGGAACCTCGGTCGGCTCACCGTCCACCTCGTGCCCGTCGCCGGGGACGATGCCGGTGTCTACGACCGGCACGGGTACCGCGAGGCGCTGCAGACCCAGCTCGAGCACGGCGTCGTCGACTTCTGCGGAGCGCGCCGCGGTGCCACCGTCTTCGTGCACGAGTCCGAGCACGAGGACGCGGCGGTCCGCGAACGAGGAGTCGCCGCTGCCGTCGAGGGTGTCCGGCGTGCGGTCGTCCGGGACGACGAGCACTGACCGGGACCGCCACCGGAGTGGCGCTCGATCGGCATCGAGCAACCGCGCCGCCGCTTACGATGGGACCGTGCTGCTCGCGATCGACACCTCCGCCGGAACCTCGGTCGCCGTCGTCGACCCGGGCAGCGGGCAGGCCCTCGCGACCCGCAGCACCGAGGACAGCCGCCGCCACGCCGAGGTCATCGGCCCGTTCCTCGCCGAGGTCCTCGACGAGGCCGGCATCACCCCCGCCGACGTCACGGGCGTCGTCGCCGGCATGGGGCCGGGGCCGTTCACCGGCCTCCGCGTCGGCATCGCCGCAGCCCGCACCTTCGCCGCGGCACGCGGCGTCCCCGTCCTCCCGCTGGTCAGCCACGACGCGGTCGCGGCCGACCAGGACGGACCCGGTCCGTTCGTCGTCCTGACGGACGCGCGTCGGCGCGAGGTCTACTGGAGCGCCTACGGCCAGACCGGCACGCGCGTCGCAGGTCCCGGACTCGCCAAGCCGGCAGACCTCGACGAGGCGATCCGCGCCTCCTGGCCTGACGCCGTGGGCTGGAACCGCGTGACGGCCCTGTCCATCCCGGCCTGGAGGCTCGGCGCGCTCGCCGCAGACCGGCTCACCTCCGGCGCGCCCTTCGCCGAGGACGCGCCTCTCTACCTCCGCGATCCGGACGTCACGATGCCGGGTGCGCCCAAGCGGGTGAAGCAGTGACGCTGCCCGACGGGTTGCGCCTGCGGCGCGCCCACCCGCAGGACCTCGACGACGTGATGTGGCTGGAGCACGCGTCGTTCCCGACCGATGCCTGGTCGGCGTCGCAGATGTCCGGCGAGCTGTACTCGCCGCACGGGTACTACGTCGTCGTCGAGACGACCGAGGGCGGGGCGCCGACGATCGTCGGGTACGCCGGGCTCTCCTCGTTGGCGGGCAACCCCGTGGCGGACGTCCAGACGATCGCGGTCGCGGCGGACCAGCGGGGGAAGGGCCTCGGTCGGGTGCTCTTCACCGAGCTCCTCGACGAGGCGCGGCGGCGTGGCGTGCACGAGGTCTTCCTCGAGGTGCGCGCCGACAACCCCGTGGCCCAGGCGATGTACACGGCGTTCGGGTTCGAGCGGATCGCCGTCCGCCCCCGCTACTACCAGCCCGACGGTGTGGACGCGTGGGTGATGCGGGCGGAGCTCGTGACGGCTCCCAGCGTCGGGCCGTCCGGCGTCGGGCCGTCCGGCGTCGGCCCGTCCGGCGTCGGCCCCATCGGACAGGAGGCCCTCGATGGCTGAACCACTCGTGCTCGGCATCGAGACGAGCTGCGACGAGACCGGTGTCGGGATCGTGCGTGGCAACACCCTGCTCGCGAACGTCATCGCGTCGAGCATGGAGGAGCACGCGCGGTACGGCGGCGTCGTCCCCGAGGTCGCCGCACGGGCCCACCTCGAGGCGATGACCCCGACGCTGACCGCTGCGCTCGAGCAGGCCGGCGTCACCCTCGACGAGCTCGACGCCGTGGCGGTGACCGCGGGGCCGGGCCTCGCGGGGGCGCTCATGGTCGGGGTCGGCGCCGCGAAGGCCCTCGCGGTGGCGACGGGCAAGCCGTTGTACGGCGTGAACCACCTGGTCGGGCACGTCGGCGCCGACGTCCTCCGGTCGGACGGGTCCGAGATCGACCTGCCGACGGTGGCGCTCCTGGTGTCCGGCGGGCACACGTCGCTGCTGCTCGTGCAGGACCTCGTCGGCGACGTGGAACTGCTCGGCGAGACGATCGACGACGCCGCGGGCGAGGCGTTCGACAAGGTCGCGCGGCTCCTGGGGCTGCCGTACCCCGGCGGCCCGCAGATCGACAAGGCCGCGGCGGACGGCGACCCCACCGCGATCCGTTTCCCCCGCGGCTTGACGCTGCCGAAGGACATGGCCGCGCACCGCTACGACTTCTCGTTCTCCGGACTGAAGACCGCCGTCGCCCGGTGGGTCGAGCGCTGCCGTGACGAGGGGCGCGAGGTCCCCGTGGCCGACGTCGCCGCCAGCTTCCGCGAGGCCGTGGTCGACGTGCTCCTCACGAAAGCGCTGCGTGCGTGCGCGGACACCGGCGTGCACCGGCTCCTGCTCGGCGGCGGCGTCGTGGCGAACGCCCGGCTGCGGGCCGTCGCCGAGGAGCGCTGTGCTGCGGCCGGTGTCGAGCTCCGCATCCCGCCGTTCGACCTCTGCACGGACAACGGGGCGATGATCGCGGCGATCGGCGCCCGGCTCGTCGCCGAGGGGCACGCGCCGAGCGACCTCGGGATCGCGGCGGACTCGACGCTGCCGGTGACGACCGTCCAGGTCTGACGCTCGCGGGCCGACGCCGTTCCGCGTCCGGTCTGCGTCGTGCTCGCGTCCGGCCCGCAGGGGAGTGTCTGTGGGAGGATTCACATGAGGCGCCGACGACCGTGGCGCCGAGAGGGGTGGACGGTGTCCGATCAGAACCAGTGGCCGAAGCCGGGCGAGACGCCGGACAGCAACGCATCGTCGGTGCCGTCGAGTGCGGCCCAGCCCGAGTCCGGGCAGCCGCAGCAGTACGGCGCGTCCGCTCCCGAGGCACCGGCGGCAGCGCCGAACGACCCGTGGGGGCAGTCCGGACAGCAGGCGCACCCGGGTTACGGCGCCCCGCAGGGTTCGAACCCCTACGCCGCACCGCAGAACCCGTACGCGGCGCCGCAGCAGCCGCAGAACCCGTACGCCGCGCAGCAGCCGCAGAACCCCTACGGCGCGCAGCAGCAGCAGAACCCCTACGCCGCGCCGCAGAACCCGTACGCGGCCCCCGGCCAGCAGAACCCGTACGCCGCCCCGGGCCAGCAGAACCCCTACGCGGCCGCGGGCTACCAGCCCTACGCGCAGCGCCCGAAGACCAACACGCTGGCGATCCTGTCCATCGTGTTCGGCCTCGGGGCCATCCCGCTGTTCTTCATGGCGATCCTGCTCGGTCCCGCCGGCGCGATCCTCGGCCACCTCGCCCTCGGCCGCATCAAGCAGACCGGTGAGAGCGGGCGCGCCCTGGCACTCACCGGTGTCATCGCCGGCTGGGTGATGACCGGTGTGTGGATCCTCTGGATCATCGGGCTGTTCGCGTTCGCCTCGATGGGGAGCTCGTACTCGAACTACGACGACTACGGGTCCGGCGCCTTCATCGGCTGAGCACGGTCTCGCACCGTACAGAGGGGCCCGCCGACCGTGATGGTCGACGGGCCCCTCTGGCGCAGTGCGTGCGGCTGACCGCTACTTGCCGGTGAAGGTGTGGGTGATGGTGTCGGTGCCGGAGGTGAACTTCCAGGTGACACTGTCGGTGGTGTATGTGCCGCCGGTGGTGAAGGTCCAGTCGCCGGTGGTGTTGGTGGTGATGGTGCGCAGGAGTGCGCCCTTGGTGTCGTG
>NZ_JABXGF010000077.1:0-11708 GCF_025407985.1 Curtobacterium sp. C2H10
CCGCGCCGCGGCCGCCGCGACGGACGTCAGCACCACGGCCGCCGCCGTGATCCCGGCCCCCGCCCAGATCGGCGACGTGTACCCGAGCCCCGCCGCGATCGTGAGCCCACCGATCCAGGCGCCGAGCGCGTTCCCGAGGTTGAACGCCGCGATGTTCGCCCCGCTCGCCAGGGTCGGCGCGTGGTCCGCGTACTGCATCACCCGCGTCTGCAGCGCCGGCACGGTGGCGAACCCGAACGCCCCCATGAGCACGAGCGCGAGCACGGTGAGCACGGGCGAGGCCGCCACTGCCGCGAACACGGCGAGCACCACCGTGAGGACGACGAGCACCACGAGCAGCGTGCCGTCGATCGACCGGGACGCGAGCTTCCCGCCCGCGAAGTTGCCGACGAACAGCCCGACGCCGAACACGATGAGCAGCCACGGCACGGCGCCCGACGAGAACCCGGACACCGCGGTCAGCGTGTACGCGATGTAGGTGAAGGCGCCGAACATCCCGCCGTAGCCGAGCACGGTGATGCCGAGCGAGAGCCACACCTGGCCGGAGCGGAAGGCGCCGAGCTCCCGGCGGAGCGAGGGGACCGCGGCGTCGGCCGAGCGGACGGTGGGGACGAGCAGGGCGACCCCGACGAGGGCGACGACACCGATCGCCGCGATGGTCCAGAACGTGGCGCGCCAGCCGAGCGCCTGGCCGAGGAAGGTGCCGAACGGGACGCCGAGCACGTTCGACGCGGTGAGCCCGGTGAACATCAGGGCGACCGCGGACGCCCGCTTCTCCTTCGCGACCATGTTCGACGCGACCACCGAGCCGATGCCGAAGAACGCCCCGTGGCAGAGGGCCGCGATGACCCGGCCGAGCATCATCACGCCGTACACCGGCGCGAGGGCGGACAGGGTGTTGCCGATCACGAACAGCACGAGCAACCCGATGAGCACCGGCTTCCGGGGGAGCCGGGTGGTCGCGGCGGTGAGTCCGAGCGCGCCGACGATGACGGCGAGGGCGTACCCGGTCACGAGCCACCCGGCGGTGGTCTCGGTCACGCCGTAGTCGGCGGCGACCTCGGGCAGGAGCCCGGTGATGACGAACTCGGTCAGGCCGATGCCGAATCCGCCGAGTGCGAGGGCGATGAGTCCCGCGGGCATGGATGTCCTTCCGTTGTGCGGTGCAGCTGGGCCGCGTACGCTGGTTGTTGCAGACGCGGGATATCGATAGTTGCACACGCGGGGTATCCGCGCAAGCAACCAATCCTGCCCGGAAGCACACCAGGAGGCCCCTCATGTCCGTCGACGACTCCTCCGTCGCCGTCCGCGCCCACGGCTGGCGCACGCTCGCGGCCCTGCACGGCCTCATCGAGACGCGGCTCGAGCGGGCGCTGCGCGCCGTCGACCTGTCGGTCGTCGAGTTCACGGTGCTCGACGCCCTCCGCCGCCAGGACGGCTTCCACATGCGCATGCAGCAGCTCGCCCGGGCGGCAGCGCTCAGCCCGAGTGCGACGACCCGGCTCGTGAACCGCCTGGAGGAGCGCGCCCTCCTCACCCGCGTGCTCTGCGCCGACGACCGCCGCGGGCTCTACACGGAGCTCACGCACGCGGGCCAACGGCTGCTCGACGAGGCCACGCCCGTGCACGCCGCCGCGCTCGAGGAAGCGCTCGCCGAGGCGCGCGAGGTCCCCGAGCTCGAGGAGCTCGCCGTCGCGGTCGACCGGCTCGAGGGTGCCACCGTCTGAGGTCCAGGAGGCGCGGCCCGACCCCGCCCCGCACGCTACGGTGAGCGGGTGGTGCGGCGGACAGGACTCGTGGTCGGTTTCGCGGTCGTGGTCGCGCTGGCCCTCGGTGGCTGCGTCGCCACGCAGGGTCCCGACGCCGACCTCGCTGTCGAGGCGTACGTCGAGCCGGGTGACGGATCGGCGGCGAACGTCTCGGACGCGTCCCGTCGTGCGGCGACGATCGGGATCGACGGCGTCACGGTGGCGGACGACGGTGCCGGGCTGAACGACCTGCCCGGCGGCGTGGCGGCACTCGCCCGGACGGCGCGTACCGGTGGAGCCGCACCCGAACTGCTCGTCAGCAACTTCTCCGAGTCGATCGGGGACTTCTCACCCGAGGTCGGCACCGCGCTGCTGTCGGACGCCGGGAACCGCTCGCGGGTCGCCGAGCGCCTGGCGGAACTCGCGTCCGATGCGCACATGCGCGGCGTGCAGATCGACCTCGAGTCGCTCCGGAGTCGCGACCGTGCCGGGCTCGTGGCGTTCGCCGCGACGCTCGAGGACGCCGTGCACGAGCGGCTCGGGTCGGACGCCGAGGTGTCGATCGCGGTCATGGCCTCGACGGACGAGCGGGGCTACCGCGACACCGGGTACGACCTCGGTGCGCTCGCGGACCACGTCGACCGGTTCGTCCTGATGACGTACGACCAGCACGGGCCCTGGAGCGGTGCCGGCACCATCGGGTCCCTGCCGTGGGCGGAGCGGGTGGTCGATGCGGCCGAGCGCTCGGGCGTCCCGGCCGACCGGATCGACCTCGGCATCGCGGGGTACGGGTACGTGTGGGGCGGCTCGGGTGACGCGCAGGTGAGCCCGGCGCGGGCACGGGAACTCGCGGGCGACGATGCCCGGTGGTCGGCCCGGACCGGCGAGTGGTCGGCGACGCTGGACGACGGCCGCGAGCTGCACTGGTCCGACGCACGTTCCTACCGGGCGCGGGTCGCGCTCGCCGAGGACCTCGGGCTGCACGGCGAGGCACTGTGGTCCCTGAGCACGCTGGGACTGCCTGGATCGGAGACGACGTGAAGCTCCTGCTGACCTCGGGAGGCGTCACCAACCCGACGATCCACGCCGCGCTCGTGTCGATGCTCGGCAAGCCGGTCGAGGAGGCCAACGCCCTCGTCGTCCCCACGGCGCAGTGGGGGCATCCGATGTGCGGACCGGCCTCGGTCCGGGACCTCGTGGTCGGCGGTCCCGACTCCCGCGCCTTCACCGGCCTCGGCTGGGCGTCGATCGGCGTGCTGGAGCTCACGGCGCTGCCGACGATCGAGCCCGAGCGGTGGCGGCGGTGGGTCACGGGAGCCGACGTCCTGCTGGTCGACGGCGGGGACGCCACCTACCTCGCCCACTGGATGCGGACATCCGGGCTCGCGGACCTGCTGCCCTCGTTGCCCGACACGGTGTGGGTGGGCGTGAGCGCCGGCAGCATGGTCATGACGCCGCGCATCGGCGCGTCCTTCGTCGCGTGGCCGTCAGCGGTCGACGACGTGACGTTGGGAGTCGTCGACTTCTCGATCTTCCCGCACCTCGACGCGTTCCCGGAGAACACCCTCGAGAACGCCGAGCGGTGGGCGGCCGAGATCGGCGTTCCGACCGCCTACGCCATCGACGAGCAGACCGCCGTGGCGGTCGACGGTGGCTCGGTCCGGGTCGTCTCCGAGGGGCGCTGGGTGCAGCTCGCGCCGTGACGAGATCGGCACCGACCGGCGGACGCCCGTCAGGCGGCGACCGGCGGACGCCCGTCAGCCGGCGACCGGGGGATGCCCGCCGTCCGGACGGTCAGCGGGCGCGCGGGGGAGCGGTCGTCGATCGGACGACGAGCGACGGCGGCACGAGGACCCGGGTCGGCTCCGGCCGCTCGGCTGCACCGATCAGCTCGACGAGCCGGTCCGCCGCGAGTCGCCCGACCTCGTCGTTGTGCGGGTCCACCGTCGTCAGGCGCAGCAGGGGCGACGCGGCGAGCGGGGTCTCGTCGTTGCCCATGACCGACACGTCCTGCGGTACCCGGAGCCCGGCCTCGTGCACGGCGGCGATCGCGCCCATCGCCATGACGTCGTTCGCCGCGAACACCGCGGTCAGGTCCGGGTGGTCCTGCAGTGCGCGGACGGTGCCGCGGTAGCCGGTCTGCTCCGAGGTCGGTCCCTCGCCGTACACCAGCGGCTCGATGCCGGAGGCGACCATCCGGGCGACGGTGGCCTCGCGGCGGACGGCAGCCGGGCCTCCCGAGCCGGTGACGTGGGCGATGCGGCGGTGACCCAGGCCGACCAAGTGATCCGCGGCCAGACGTCCGCCGGCGGCTTCGTCGGAGGCGACGACGTCGAGTCCTCCCGGGACGTCGGCGCGTGCGCCGGCGATGACGACCGGGGTGTCCGCGGGGACGACGAGGTCGGGGAAGCCCTCGGCGGCGAGCACGACACCGTCGACACGGAGCGAGACGAGGTCGTCGAACGGGGAGGAGTCGAGGTGGGCGTTCGCGCGGGTGTCCGCGAGCGTGAGGCGCAGGCCGTGCGGGGCGAGCGCGTCGCGGATGCCGTCGAGCATCGGGACGTACCAGGGGTTCCGGAAGTCGTCGACGACGACGCCGATCGTGCGCGTCCGCGTGCCGGCGAGGATCGCGGCGGCACGGTTGGGGCGGTAGCCGAGCTCGGCGGCCGCGGCGAGGACGGCCGCCCGGCGGGTGTCCGAGACGCCGGGGTCGTCGCGCATCACCATCGAGACGAGCGACTTCGAGACACCGGCACGGGTCGCGACGTCGATGATCGTCGGTGGTCGGGACACGCGGCTCCTTGACAGGACATGGGTGGGTGCGTCTACAGTCTACCGACGCTCTCTGGAACGTTCCAGAGCCATCACCGACTTCTCGAGGGAGAGAACATGAGCGACAGCATCGGCGTCGCCGTCATCGGCGCCGGCATGGCCGGCAAGGCCCACATGGCCGCGTGGCGGAACGCACCGTCCCTGTTCGGTCACACGCTGCCGCCCGTCCGGCTCGTGTCGGTCGGCGACGTCTACGAACCGCTCGCGGCCGAGGCAGCGACGCGCTTCGGGTACGACCGGCACGACACCGACTGGCGAGCGATCGCCGAGGCCGACGACATCGACGTGGTGAGCGTCGTCGTCGCGAACACGCTGCACCGCGAGATCGTCGAGGGGCTCCTCGCCGCCGGCAAGCACGTGCTGTGCGAGAAGCCGCTCTCGGACTCGCTCGACGACGCCCGCGCGATGGCGTCCGCGGCCTCGCTCGCGGCCGGTCGTGGTCTCACCGCCCGCGTCGGTTTCACCTACCGACGCGCTCCCGGCCTCGCGGCGATCAAGCAGCTCGTCGAGGACGGCACCCTCGGTCGCGTCCTGCACGTCTCCGCGCGGTACTGGACCGACTACGGCTCCTCGCCCGACGTCCCGTTCTCGTGGCGCTTCGCGGGGGCCCCGGGGACCGGTGCCCTCGCCGACGTCGGGTCGCACCTCGCGTACGTCGCCGAGTTCCTGGCCGGCGAGGTGCAGAGCGTCAACGGCGGCATGTTCACCACGGCCATCACCAAGCGGCCGATCGCCGCCGGATTCGCCCTCCGTGGCCAGGCCGTCCCGTTGACCGGGGAGTTCGCCGACGTCGAGAACGACGACTACGCCACGTTCAACGCGCGCTTCGGCGACGGCTCGGTGGTCGGTTCGCTCGAGGTCTCCCGGGTCGCGACCTCGCACCCGAACGGCCTCGTCGTCGAGGTGTTCTGCGAGCGCGGCGCCGCACGCTGGGACCAGGAGCGCGCATCCGAGATCGGACTCGCGCTGCAGTCCGACGGCTCCCGTCTCGGCGGCTACCGTCAGGTCGTCCTCGGCCCGGACCACCCCTACGTCGCCGGCGGCATGGCGATGGACGCTCCCGGTGTCGGCTGGGGGCAGAACCAGATGTTCGAGTACCAGGCGCGTGCCTTCCTCGACGAGGTCGTGGGCAACACGGCCGACCCGCTGCCGGCGAACGCCACGTTCGACGACGGCGTCCACAACATGGAGATCCTCGACGCGGTGGCCCGGTCCGCCGCCGACGGAGGAGCAACCGTCGACCTCACCGCAGCGTCCGTCACCGGAGGAGCACACGCATGAAGCTCGGTCTCTACAACGCGATCTTCCACGACCGCCCGCTCGCCGCGGCGCTCGAGGTCATCGCGGGCAACGGCCTCACCGGCATCGAGCTGAACACCGGCGGGTTCCTGCCGCTGGTGCACGTGCCGAACGTCGACGAGATCCTCGACGACGACGAGGCGCGCGACGCCTTCCTCGCGCAGTTCGACGGGACCGGCGTCTCGATCGCCGGCCTGAACTGCAACGGCAACCCGCTGCACCCGGACCCCGCGATCGGGCCGAAGCACGCGGAGGACGTCCGCCGCAGCATCCGGCTCGCGGCCCGTCTCGGCCAGGACCGGGTCGTGACGATGTCGGGTCTCCCCGCGGGGGAACCCGGCGGCACCCGGCCGAACTGGATCGTCAACGCTTGGAACTCCGCCGCGCTCGACGTGATCGAGTACCAGTGGAGCGTCGCGGTGCCGTTCTGGCAGGAGATCGACGCCCTCGCCCGCGAGCACGGGGTCAAGGTCGCGCTCGAGCTGCACCCGCAGAACGTCGTCTTCAACCCGGCCACGATCCGCGAGCTCGTCGAGCGCGGCGGGCTGACCAACGTGGGCGTCGAGCTCGACGCGTCGCACCTGTTCTGGCAGCAGATGGACCCGGTGGCGGTCGTCCGCGACCTCGGTCCGCTCGTGTTCCACGCCGCCGCGAAGGACGTCCGGATCAACCCGCAGGCGGCGATCAACGGCGTGCTCGACAATTCGTTCCGTCGGCTCTCGCCGGACGAGCCGCGCACGAACCTCGGCGGGGACGAGTGGGCGAACGAGTGGCCGAAGCCGTCCGCATGGGACTTCGTCGCGCTCGGCAAGGGGCACGACGAGGCCTACTGGTCGGCGTTCCTCGAGGCCCTGCGCGAGGTGGACCCGGACATGTGGGTGAACATCGAGCACGAGGACACCGAGCTCGGGCGCGAGGAGGGCGTCGCCGTGGCGGCGCAGGTCCTGCTGGCCGCCGACGCGTCGCTGGCGGCTCGCGTCTGAGTTGCTGCGGGATCCGGACTGGAGGCGCGGATCACGTGCGCTGATCGGCGCACGTGACCCGCGCCTCCAGTCCGTCGCCGTGTGTCCGGCGGCCCGGTCGGTGACGCATCCCCCGGTCCCTGTCACCGGGCCGTTGTAGCATGCACGACACCTGTCCTGAGCCGAGGAGGCCTGCGTGCCGGAACCGACCGACCCCGCCTTCCCGATCGAGCGCATCCGGGACGTCGGTGACGACATCACCGCCGCCGTCTCCACCGTCGTCGACGGCAAGGCCGAGGCCATCCGCACCGCCCTGACGGTGATGCTGGCCGAGGGGCACCTGCTCGTCGAGGACGTCCCCGGCGTCGGCAAGACGGTGCTGGCCAAGGCGCTCGGCGCATCGGTCGGCGGGTCCGTGAACCGCATCCAGTTCACCTCGGACATGCTGCCGTCGGACGTCACCGGCGTGAACATCTTCGACCAGTCCTCCGGCACGTTCCGCTTCTCGCCGGGGCCGGTGTTCGCGAACGTCGTGATCGGCGACGAGATCAACCGCACGAGTCCGAAGACCCAGTCGGCGCTGCTCGAGGCGATGGCCGAGGCGCAGGTGACCGTCGACGGGGTGACGCGCAAGCTGGACAGCCCGTTCATGATCGTCGCGACGCAGAACCCGATCGACATGGAGGGCACGTACCCGCTGCCCGAGGCCCAGCGCGACCGCTTCATGGCCCGCCTGACGATGGGGTACCCGAGCGCCGACGCCGAACGGCAGATGCTGACCAACCGCGGTGGGGGCGACCCGCTGGCGCACCTCCGTCCGATCGTCGACGTGGACACCCTCCGCGACCTCATCCAGTCGGTGCGCACGGTCCACGTCGCGCCCGACGTCGAGGCGTACATCGTCGCGATCGTCCGGGCCACCCGCAGCCACCCCGACATCGTGCTCGGCGCCAGCCCGCGGGCCACGCTGCACCTCGCCTCGGCCGCCCGTGCCCACGCCGCGCTGCTCGGCCGTCCCTTCGTCACGCCGGACGACGTCGCCACGTTGGCGCCGGTCATCCTCGCGCACCGGCTCGTGCCGGTCGCCCGCGGCCTCGGTGGGACGGGCGACGACACCGTCCGCGACATCGTCGTGCGCATCGTGTCCGACACGGCCGTGCCGTTCACGGCGACCCCCGTCCGCTCCTGATGTCCGGGTCCCCGGCGCCGACGTCGCTCGCGCTGCGTGCCGGCGCCCTGCGCTCCGGGGCGCTCCGGTACGGGCGGCGTGGCCTCGCGCTGCTGCGCCGTACGCCGTTCCCCCGACCGACCGTGCGCGGCTGGACCGTGATCGCGGTCGGCATCGGGCTGATCGGCGGCGGGCTCGTGGGGACGACGAGCGTCGCGGTGTCCGCTGGGCTGCTCCTCCTCGTGCTCGTGGTGCTCGGCATCGTCATGGCGTTCGTCGTCGCCGCACCGCTGCGCGGCAGCCGGAGCACGGCGCGGGCGATCGTCCAGGTCGGCGAGGTGTACCGCGAGCGGATCACCCTCGGGGGGACGAGCCTGCCGATCGGCCCGCGGTCGATGCTCCTCGTGCGCGAACAGCTCGACGACGCCCTCGTCAGCATGTCCACCGCCGAGACGTACGCCGCGGTCGGGCCGAACCTCCCGCCGGCGGTGCTCGACGTCGAGGCCCTGGCGATGCACCGCGGGCGCAGCGTGGTCGGCCCGGTGACGATCCGCGTCGAGGACCCGTTCGGCCTGCTCCGCATCGACCGACCGGTGGTCGCCGCGGAAGAGGTCGTCGTCGTCCCGGCATCGACGCCGCTCGCGTCGCTCGACGCGGGTGCGCTCGCCGGAGCCGTCTCCGCCGACGAAGGACGGGTGGGGCAGGGCGGGTCGGCCGACGACAGCGAACTGCGTCCCTACCGCCCGGGTGACCCGATCCGCCGTGTGCACTGGGCCCAGAGCGCCCGCCGCGGGGAACTCCACGTCCGTCAGACCACGCAGGCGCAGCCGCCGGAGGCCGTCATCGCGCTCGACGTCCGACGCGAGTCGTACCAGCGCCTCGGCCGCGACGACCTGGCGGAGCTCTCGGACCTCGGCGGCGACGCCGCGTTCGAGCACGCGGTCGTCGTCGCCGCGAGCGTCGCACGGGCACTGGCCGCACGGACCTCGCGCGTCGTGCTCGTCAGCGACGGACCGTCCGGCAGCACCCGGCATGCGGGGGACGCCGGCGGACTGACCGACGTGCTCGTGGGGCTCGCCGACGTCCGGGTCCGCTCCGACGCCCGCGAGGTCACCGAGGTCCTCCCGGACGTCCGCGGCCGCGACGTGCACGGCATGACCGCGGTCGTCACCGGCAACTGCACCGCCGAGCAGGCCGCCGAGCTCGTCTCCGCGACGACCGGGTCGAGCCGGGGGATCCTGGCGACCATCGTCCCGCCGGACCCGGTGGTGCGCGGCATCCTCGACCGCGGCGGGTGGCGGACCCTGGTGGTCCCGGTCGCCGGTGCCCACGCGCCCGGGAGCATCCGGTGAGCGGCGTCGCCACCCGTCCGGCCCCGCCCCGGGGCGAGGCGCGGCGCGAACCCGACCGACGGGTCGACCGACCGGACTCGCCGAGCCCGTGGGTCGTCGCACTCGCACCGGTGCCCGTCCTCATCGCCGCCCTCGCCATGCGTCCACTCGTGCAGGGCGTCGCGTGGTGGGTGTCCGGCGTCCTCGTCGCCGCCGTCCTCGTCGGCACGATGCTCGCCGTCCGTCGTCGGGCGCCCGGGGTGCGGTTCGTGGCACTCGTCGCGGCGCTCGTGGTCTGCTCGTGCGCCGCCGCGGTCGTGAACGACGTCCAGCCACTCGGGTGGCTCGACCGGAACGGCGCGCTCGGCGAGACGCTCGCGGCGATCCGGCTGAACCCCGCGCCGCTGCCGCAGTCCGACGCGATCCGGCTCATCGTCACGGTCGCGATCGGCTGGGTCGCCGGCGTCTCGCTGTTCCTCGCGGCCGTCGCCCCGACCGCCGCGCTCGCCGCCGTCCCCGCGCTCGTGATCCTCATCGTGCCGGGCGTCGTCACCGGAGCCCCCGCGGCACCCGGGCTCGTGATCGCCACCGGCATCGCCTTCCTCGTCCTGCTCTGGCTCTCGGTGCGGCCGGTCCAACGGGCGTTCCCCGCCGCCGTCGTCGGGGCGATCGGACTCGTCGTCGCCGTGGGACTGCCCGCGATCGTGCCGCTCAACGCCAGCTGGTTGTCCGGCGTCACCGGGGCGATCCAGTCGCCCGTGCAGCCCGGGCGCCCCGGCACGCTGCTGAACCTCGGGCAAGACCTCCGGCAGCCGAACGAGCTCGAGGTGTTCCGCTACCGCTCGCCCGACGGTCGGCCGGAGTACCTGAAGCTCGCGAACCTCGACGAGTTCGGCACCGGCGACTGGGTGCCGACCACCACCGACGCCGCGAAGTCCGAGACCGCCGACCAGCAGCAGTGGGCGGTCGGCATCAACCCGCGGCTCTCCAGCCGCGGCGACGTCACGATCCGGGTCACCGGGCTGTCGAGCAACTACCTGCCCGTCCCCGCCGGCGCGGTCTCGATCGAGTCGCGCTCGACGAACCTCGACCTGTCGCAGTGGCGCTGGATGGGGGAGTCGAGCACGGTGCGTTCCACCGGCCCGGCCACCCCGCGCGGTGCCACCTACGAGGTGTACGGCGCCTCGACGTGGGCCGGCGAGTACCTCGACGCGATCGCCGGCTCCGGCCTGCTCGGACGTGCCGACGGCCGGGGGTTCGCCACCCCCTCGGCGAACCAGCTCCGCACCGACCGCGAGCTCCCCGACAAGCTGCCGGTCAGCATCGCGCGGACGGCGCAGCGCGTCGCGGGCAGCGCGGCCACCGACTACGAGAAGGGCCGCGCGCTCGAGCAGTGGTTCCGCAGCGACCTGTTCACGTACTCCGAGACCGCGCCGGTCGAGCAGGGCTACGACGGCGACAGCATGGACGTCGTCGCGAAGTTCCTGCAGGTCCGCGAGGGCTACTGCGTCCACTTCTCCTCGGCGATGGCGGTGATGGCCCGCACGCTCGGCATCCCGTCGCGCATCGCGGTCGGCTACCGGGCGGGCTCCACGCAGGCCGACGGTGAGTACACGGTGTCGAACCGGCAGCTGCACTCGTGGCCGGAGCTCTACATCAAGGGCGCCGGCTGGGTCGCGTTCGAGCCGACGCCCGACTCCGACGCCGCCGCGACGCCCTCGACCGAGGCCACGTCCACCCCCTCGGCCGCCGCCCCGGAGACACCGCTGCCCGCCCCGGGCGAATCCGCTCCCGCCGCGTCCGAGACGCCGACGCCGAGCGCGTCCGCCGCGCCGGGGGCCGCCGGGACGACCGGCGGTGGGGGCAACGGACCCCTCGGGCTCGCGGTGGGACTGGTCATCGCCGTGGCGCTCCTGGTGTCGCCGGCGCTCCTCCGGGCACTCCGCCGTCGGAGACGCCTCGGCGCGGTGCGATCCGGCAGGTCACCGGCGGTGAACGCCTGGCGTGAGGCGCTCGACGACGTCGCCGACCACGGCTACGCGCCGGGCCTCGCGCCGCCGGGTGACGCCGCCGCAGCAGCGCGGACGGCACGTGCGGTGCTCGGGCGACTCCGGCCGTCGGTGCCGGCGACGGTGCTGCCGCACCTCGAGGCGATCGTCGACGCGGTCGACCGGGAGCGGTTCGCCGCGGGCGGTGCGGCCTCGGTGGACGCTGCGGCGTTGCTCGCGGCGGTCCAGGAGGCACGGGTCGCCCTGGACGCCTCGGCCTCCGGTGCGCGGGTGCTCCGGTCGCGCCTGCTGCCGCCGAGCCTGCTGCCCTCGTCCGCGTGGTCGCACGAAGGGCGGCGCCTGTCTCCTTATACACATCT
>NZ_JABXGF010000078.1:0-11736 GCF_025407985.1 Curtobacterium sp. C2H10
CCCGCGCCTCCCGTCCGATGGCGCGCACCGCCTCGCCCCAGCGGTCACGACCCGCCCCGCGCGGACCGCCGAGCGGACGGGATCGGCCGCCGCGCGGGTTCGAGTGGGACGTATTTCGCCCGCTCGCCGAGCGGGCACGATTGGCCGCGCGCGGACCACCGAGCGGGCACGATCGGCCGCCGCGCGGCCTCGAGCGGGACCCATTTCGCCCGGTCGCCGAACCGGTCGCGGCGTGTTCCGCACAGTCGGCGCGGCGCCCGCCGACCCGGCGCACCCCGCCCCCGGACGCACGAAACGGGGCCGGCCCCGAAGGACCGACCCCGTGGAGGAGTGTGGAGGGCCGCTAGCCCTGGTTGTCGTTCCGCTTGTCCCAGCGGTCGTTCATCCGATCCATGAAGGACCCGCCGCCGCCCTGACTCGGCCGCGAAGCTCCGCCCGTCGACGGCTTGCCGGCCCGAGGCGCCTTCGCCTTGGGGGCTCGCATACCGGGACGCAGCGCGAAGAGGACTCCGGCCAGCATCACGACGAAGCCGAGGATCCCGATGAGCGGCTGGCGCATGACCAACCCGACGATGACGATGGCGACGCCGGCGAGTGCTCCGAGCACCCCGAGCGTGATCGACGTGTACGTCGGACGACCCTGGCGACGCGTGACACGCGCGACGAAGTCGGAGTCATTCTGGTAGAGGCTGCGCTCCATCTCTTCGAGGAGGCGCTGCTCTTGCTCCGAGAGTGGCATCTTTGTTCCCTCTGTTCCTGGGATCGACGCGTGGTTGAGGTGGACCGAGTCTACGACTCGACCGCTCCACTAGGGTAGGGAGTGTGGCTGAGAGTACGCGATTAGTGGACCTCGTGTCGGCGCGGATCGATCGAGCGCTGGACGACCAACGGGAACGGCTCGCCGCGATCAGTCCGGACCTGGCTCCGTTCGACCAGTACGCGCGGGATCTGCTCTCCGGGGGCAAGCGGTTCCGGGCACTGTTCTGCTACTGGGGCTGGCAGTCCGTCGCGGGGCGGTCGGGCTCGTTCGACCCGCTCGGCGAGGGGTCCCGGCAGACCACGGCCGAGGCGATCGTCACGGTCGCGGCCGCGCTCGAGATCTTCCACGCCGCGGCGCTCGTCCACGACGACATCATGGACCGCTCGGACACCCGCCGCGGGCGTCCGGCAGCGCACCGCCGGTTCGAGTCCCTCCACGAGGAGTCGGGCTGGGTCGGCGACCGGGCGCTCTACGGCACGAACTCGGCCCTGCTGCTCGGCGACCTCCTGCTCTCCCTGAGCGACTCGGTCTTCGACGAGGGGCTCGCCCTGCTCGACCCCGCGCGGGGTCGCATCGTCCGCCAGGAGTTCCACACCATGCGCCTCGACGTCACGGCGGGGCAGTACCTCGACGTGCACGAGGAGACCGCCTGGCCGACCATCGACGAGGACGAGCACCTCGTCCGTGCCCAGCGCGTCATCGTCTTCAAGTCCGCGAAGTACTCGATCGAGGCCCCGCTCGTGATCGGTGCCCTCGTGGCCGGGGCAACGGACGCGCAGCTCGAGGGGCTCCGGGCGTTCGGCCTCCCCCTCGGCGTCGCCTACCAGCTCCGCGACGACATGCTCGGCGTCTTCGGCGACCCCGAGGTCACCGGCAAGCCCGCCGGCGACGACCTGCTCGAGGGCAAGCGCACCGTCCTCATCGCCTCGGCCCGCAAGGCGTTGCCGAGTGGTCCCCGGCAGTTGCTCGACGAGCTCCTGGGCGACCCGGACCTCGACGAGGCGCAGGTGCAGATGCTCCGCGCGACGCTCACCGAGTCCGGTGCGGTCGCCGCCGTCGAGCGGTCGATCGAGCGGCACGTGCAGCGCGCGAAGGCCGCGATCGAGGCGGCACCGCTGACCCCGTCGGCGCGCGAGCAGCTCGTCGCGCTGGCCGACACGGTCAGCCGCCGCTCCGCGTAGACGCCCCCACCTGCATGCCAGGAGGGACGGTGCCGGCTGGCACCGCGCCTCCTGGACCCGAGGTGGGAACCGCTAGAGCAGCGACTGGGCGACGCGACGCACCTCGGCCTTGCGGCCGGCGCGCAGCGCGGCGATCGGCGAGGTGCCCATCGCGTCGTCGACGGAGAGCATCCAGCGGACGGCTTCGTCATCGGTGAAGCCGTTGTCGGACAGGACGATGAGCGTCCCGCGCAGTTCCGGCAGGGGCTCGGTGTCGTCGAGGAACTCGCTCGGCACACGCAGGACACCGTCGATGCGCGCGGCCAGCAGCGTCTTCTGCTCGAAGAGCCGGTGGACGCGTCCGGGGCTCACCCCGAGCAGGTCCACCAGGTCGGGGACGGTCAGCCATCGCTCGGAAAGGGTCGTGTCGTCGATGGGTGCAGCACTCACAGGCCCCATGTTGCCAGAGTGCGACGGGGCGTCACACCGACTCGTTCGTCACATTCGTCACACACGCAACATCCGACTCTCTGGTTGACTTGGGAATCACGCCATGCCAGCGTGGGAACACCTGTGAGTGCGCACGCACGTGCACCGGCTCACCGCTCGAACAGGAGACACCGTGGACAACGCTGCAGACGAAGACGCCCGGCGCGCACGATCCGCCCGGTTCGCGACCATGCCCATCGTCCTCGCGGGGACGATCGCGGTGACCGCCGGACTCACCGGCCCGGTCGCCCACGCCGAACCGCGCCACGACGACGACAACCGCAACAAGCGGCACGTCGACGAGGACCGCACGGTGACCGATCGACCGGTCTTCGAGACCGCGGTCGCCCGTCCGTCGCAGACCACCGTGACCACGGTCGCCGCCGTCTCGACGAAGGCGCCCACCACCTACACCGTCCGTCAGGGCGACACCGTGTCGGGCATCGCCGCCCGCTACGGCCTGTCCGCGCAGGAGGTCCTCGTGCGCAACGGCCTCGGCTGGAACACGATCATCCACCCCGGGCAGACCCTGCACCTCTCCTCGACGCCGGCGGTCAGCACGGCGTCGGCGACGACCTCGGCCACGGGCAGCTACCACGTCAAGCAGGGCGACACGGTGTCCGGCATCGCCTCGCGCGTCGGTGTGTCGACCACGGCGCTCCTCAGTGCGAACAGGCTCTCCCAGCGCTCGGTGATCTACCCCGGGCAGACGCTGCGGGTGCCGACCGCGGGTGCGACGGCAGCGCCGGTGGCGGCGGTCACGTCCGCTCCGGCCTCCACCTCCGGCAGTGCGTCGTCGGCCCGGGCCGGCAGCGTGAAGATCGGGACGGGTGACACCATCGCCTCGATCGCGGCCTCGCACGGCGTGACGGTCTCGGCGCTCCTCTCGGCGAACGGACTCACCTACACGAGCACGATCTACGCCGGCAAGACGCTCGTCCTGCCGTCGTCGGGCCCCTCGCTCTCCGTCGAGCAGCGGGGCAACGCGGCGACGATCGTGGCGGTCGGCCGGTCCCTCGGGGTGTCCGACCACGGGATCGTCATCGCCCTCGCCGCGGCGATGCAGGAGTCGAGCCTGCGCAACCTCTCCCACGGGGACCGCGACTCGGTCGGGCTGTTCCAGCAGCGGCCGAGCCAGGGCTGGGGGTCCGCTGCGGCCCTCCAGGACCCGGCGACGGCGGCGAAGCGGTTCTTCACGGGCAACCCCGGGCACACCCGCGGGCTGCTCGACATCGCCGGCTGGTCGTCGATGAACGTCACGACGGCGGCGCAGGCCGTGCAGGTGTCGGCGTACCCGAAGGCGTACGCGCAGTGGGAGAAGACCGCGCAGAGCCTGCTGGCGTCGCTCTGAGCCTGGCCGCCGGGCCGTCGCGCGCGCTCGCACGCCCGTCCATCGGGCCGTCGCGCGCGCTCGCACGCCCGTCCGCCGGGCCGTCACGCGCGCTCGCACGCCTGGCCGCTCGGCGGAACCGAGTCATCCGCAAGATCGAGATTCGGTCACGACCGGAGCGTCAGTGCGGGTCCGTGCAGTCCCGATTCGTAGAATGCCGCCGATGACCACCAACGCCGCCACGGATCCGATGATCGGTCGCATGATCGATCACCGGTACCGCGTACGCTCCCGCATCGCGCGCGGGGGCATGGCGACCGTGTACCTGGCGACCGACGTGCGGCTCGAGCGGCGCGTCGCGATCAAGATCATGCACGGCCACCTGGCGGACGACCAGGCCTTCCGGGAGCGCTTCATCCAAGAGGCCCGGTCAGCCGCCCGGCTCTCCCACCCGAACCTCGTCGGCGTGTACGACCAGGGCGCCGAGGACGACACGGCGTACATCGTCATGGAGTACATCCCGGGGATCACACTCCGCGACCTCCTGCAGGAACACCACGCGCTGACGCCGGAGCAGGCGACCGACATCCTCCGGGCCGTCCTCGCCGGGCTCGCCTCGGCCCACCGCGCCGGCATCGTCCACCGCGACCTCAAGCCCGAGAACGTCCTGCTCGCCGACGACGGCCGGATCAAGCTCGGCGACTTCGGTCTCGCCCGTGCGACCACGGCGAACACCGCGACCGGGGCGGCCCTGCTCGGGACGATCGCGTACCTCTCCCCCGAGCTCGTCACGCGCGGTGCCGCCGACTCCCGCAGCGACATCTACGCGCTCGGCATCATGCTCTACGAGATGCTCACCGGCGAGCAGCCCTACAAGGGCGAGCAGCCGATGCAGATCGCCTACCAGCACGCCAACGACTCGGTCCCCGCGCCGAGCGCCGCCGTCGCCGGGGTCCCGCCGGAGCTCGACGACCTCGTCGCCTGGTCCACCGCCCGCAACCCGGACGACCGGCCGCGCGACGCCCGCGAGATGCTCGACCACATGTCGGGCGACCAGCAGCGCGCCACCGGTCAGTACCGCACCGCCGTGCTGCGCCCCGAGAACGCGACCGCGATCATCCCCGCCGGGTCCGCGACGCCGACCTCGGCGGACTCGGGCGACGCGACCACCATCCTCGAACCGGCCCAGCGTTCATCGGCCCAGCAAGCCGGCGGCCGCGGTGGTCGGAACGCTCCGGGTCCCCGCCGGACCGGGTCGCAGCCAGGAGCCCTCTCCCCCGCCGGACAGCGGCTCGCCGACAAGTCGACCAAGCGTCGCAAGCGCGGGTGGATCATCCTCGTCGTCGTCCTCGTGCTCATGGCGATCGGCGGCTCGATCGGCTGGGCGCTCGGACCCGGGCCGTGGGGCAACGTCCGCATCCCCGAGGTCACGGGCAAGTCCGTCTCGCAGGCACGACAGCTGCTCGAGGCGCAGGGCCTCCACACGGCGTCGTCGACCGCGACCCGGTTCGACGCCGTCGTCGCGAAGGGCCAGGTGTCCACGACCAAGCCCGCCGCCGAGCGCGAGGTCCGCAAGGGCACCTCGGTGCAGATCATCGTGTCGAACGGGCCGAAGATGATCGCCCTGCCGGCCATCGTGGGGCAGCCGCTCTCCACCGTCACCGCGGCGCTCGACGACGACTTCCAGCTGCAGGACGACCAGTACCAGTTCTCCGCCGACGCCCCGAAGGACACCGTCATCGCCGCGACGGGTCTCGGCACCGACGGCCAGACGATCGACCTCTCGACGGTCGAGACCTACGGCGAACGCGGCCCGGTGACGCTCACCGTCTCCCTCGGCGCGGTCCCGGACGTGGTCGGCAAGTCCGTGAGCGACGCCACGGCGACGCTCGACACGGTGGGGCTCACGCTCGGCTCGCAGGACGGCCAGTTCAGCGACGACGTGCCCGAGGGGCAGATCATGTCCGCGAAGGCCCAGGACGACCCCGTCGTGCGCGGCTCCGCGATCGACGTCATCGTGTCCAAGGGTCCGGCGCCCATCACGCTGCCGGACGTGCACGGGAAGACGATCAACGACGCCACCTCGACGCTCGACGCGCTCGGGCTGAAGGTCTCGGTGCCGGCCTGCACGAACATCCTGTGCGGCTTCTACGACTGGAAGGCCTCGCTCCCCGTCGAGTCCACCGACCCGGCGGCGGGCACGACGGTGCACCGCGGCGACACGATCACGCTCGCCTACAAGCAGTAGGCGCACCGCGCGGCGGCGAGTCTCGGCCCCGCGGACAGTTCTGCGCCCTCGTGCGGCCCGAACTGTCCGCCAGGCCGAGTCTCGGGCCAGGCCGCGAGCGCGTGACGGACGGGAGGCGCGGTGCGGGCTGGCACCGCGCCTCCCGTCCGCCGCTTGTGGCGACCACGGCGCGGAAGCGACGGACGTGCGCATCGCGACGCAGCCCGTGCCGCCGAGGCGACAGGGCCCCGCGGGGACTCCGCAGGACCCTGTCGCTTTCGCACACCGCGACCGCCGGCGGCGCGGCGAGACTGGGCCCGCACGACGGCGGTCACGAGCGCGCGCGAACGGGAGGCGCGGCGCGGGCCGGCACCGCGCCTCCCGTCACACGGTCGTGGCGACCACTGCGCGAAAGCGACGGACGTGCGCGTCGCCGCTCGGCCCGTGCCGCCGAAGCGACAGGGTCCCGCGGAGACTCCGCAGGACCCTGTCGCTCTCGCGGATCGCGACCGCGCTACGCGCGCACGTGCGGGTGGGCGCCGAGCTCCTCGGCGACCAGGAACGCGAGCTCGAGCGACTGCATGTGGTTCAGCCGCGGGTCGCACAGGGACTCGTAGCGGGTCGCGAGGGTGGCCTCGTCGATCTGCTCCGAGCCGCCCAGGCACTCCGTGACGTCGTCACCGGTGAGCTCGACGTGCATGCCGCCCGGGTACGTGCCGACCTCGCGGTGGGCCTCGAAGAAGCCGAGGACCTCGTCCACGACGTCGTCGAACCGGCGGGTCTTGTAGCCGGTCGGCGTCGTCAGGCCGTTGCCGTGCATCGGGTCCGTCACCCACAGCGGGTTGGCGTCCATGCCCTTGATCGCCTCGAGCAGCTTCGGCAGCTCGTCGCGGATCTTGCCGGCGCCCATGCGGGTGATGAACGTGAGGCGCCCCGGCTCGCGGTTCGGGTCGAGCTTGTCGACCAGGGCCTTCATGTCGTCGACCGAGGTCGTCGGGCCGAGCTTGACGCCGATCGGGTTCCGCACGCGGGACAGGAAGTCCACGTGGGCGCCGTCGAGGTCGCGGGTGCGCTCACCGATCCAGATGAAGTGTCCGGAGGTGTCGTAGGCGAGCCCGGACCGCGAGTCGATCCGGGTCATCGGGCGCTCGTAGTCCATGAGCAGCCCCTCGTGCGAGGCGTAGAACTCGACGTGCTTCAGCTCGTCGAAGTCCGCACCGCAGGCGTCCATGAAGCGGATCGCGCGGTCGATCTCCTTCGCGAGGTGCTCGTACCGGGCGTTCGCCGGGTTCGACGCGAAGCCCTTGTTCCACGAGTGCACCTGGCGCAGGTCGGCGAAGCCACCCTGCGTGAAGGCGCGGACGAGGTTCAGGGTCGACGCAGCGGTGTGGTAGCCCTGCACGAGGCGACGGGGGTCGGCCTGGCGGCTCTCCGGTGTGAAGTCGTAGCCGTTCACGATGTCGCCGCGGTAGGCGGGCAGCGTGACGTCGCCGCGGGTCTCGAAGTCGCTCGAGCGCGGCTTGGCGAACTGCCCGGCCATGCGGCCCATCTTGATGACGGGCATCGACGCACCGTAGGTGAGCACGACGGCCATCTGGAGGATGGTCTTCACACGGTCGCGGATCGAGTCCGCCGTGGCACCGGCGAACGTCTCGGCGCAGTCGCCGCCCTGCAGCAGGAACGCCTTGCCCTGGGCCGCCGACGCGAGCCGTTCACGCAGCTTGTCGACCTCGCCCGCGAAGACGAGCGGGGGCAGCGTGGCGATCTCGGCCGAGGCGGCCTCGGCCGCGCTGGCGTCCGGCCACGTGGGCTGCTGCTTGATCGGGAGCGTCCGCCAGTAGTCGAGGCCCTCGATCACGTCCGGATCCTGCAGGGCGACGAAGTCGGTCGACTCGAACAAGGGTGGTACCTCTCGAAGGGATGGCCGTCCGGGCGGATGCCGGAACCATCGAATCCTAACGTGCCGAGGTGCCCCGCCCATTCCGCGTGACCTTGCCGCGGAGGACCTGCTCGCGCGCCGTGCTCGCACGCTCCTTGACACTCGTCGCGTAGACGTCGACGTACTCCTGGCGGCTCAGCCCGGCGAGCTCGTGCATGACCTCGTCGGTGACGCTGCGGAGGATGAAGCGGTCGGTCTCGAAGCCCTCGAAGCGGGAGAAGTCGAGGGGCTTGCCGAAGACGACGCCCACGCGCTTGAACTTCGGGAAGCGCTGCCCGATCTGCTGCACCTCGCGCGTGCCGACCATTGCGACCGGGACGACGGTGACGCGCCCCTCGAGGATCATGCGGGCGATGCCGGTGCGGCCCCGGTAGAGCTTGCCGTCCGGGCTGCGGGTGCCCTCGGGGTAGATGCCGAGCTGCTCACCCCGGGCGAGGACCTGCAGGCCGGTCCGGAGCGACGCCTCGGACGCCTTGCCGCCGGAGCGGTCGATGGGCAGCTGGCCGATGGCGTTGAAGAACGTCTTCGTCGCCCAGCCCTTGAGCCCGCGACCCGTGAAGTAGTCGCTCTTCGCCAGGAACGACAGCCGGCGGTCGAGCACGGCCGGCAGGATCACCGAGTCGATGAACGAGATGTGGTTGGACGCGAAGATCACCGGTCCCTTCGCGGGGACGTGCTCACGGCCGACGACCCACGGCCGGAAGAGCGTGAGGATGAGCGGCCCGAGCAGGAAGTTCTTCAGCAGCCAGTAGGTCATCGTCGACTCCGAGACGGTGGGGTGGTGCGACCCTACGCCGTGCGGGCGTGGATCCGAGCGAGGTCGGCCGCGCCGACGACACCGGCGTCGTTGACGAGCTCGGCGATCACGAAGTCCGGCTCCGGGTGGTAGCCCCGGGCCGGCAGGTTGTTGAGGTAGGCCTGCTTGATCGGGTCGAGCAGCCGGTCCCCCGCACTCGCGACGCCGCCGCCGAAGACGAAGAGCTGCGGGTCGAGCACGGCGGACAGCGAGGCGCAGGCCTCGCCGAGGTGCCGACCGAGCCGCCGCAGGGCCGCGAGGGCACCCGGGTCGTCGGCCAGGATCAGGTCGCCGACGATGTGCCCGTCGAGCTCGCCGCCGTTGGCCGCACGGGCGTCGGCGAGGGCGGAACCGATGCCGCCGGCGTCCGCGACGTCGTTCGCCATGCGCTGCAGGGCACGACCGGAGCCGTACTGCTCGATGCAGCCGCGGGCGCCGCAGCCGCACGGGAGGCCGTTCGGCACGATCCGGAGGTGGCCGATCTCGCCACCGGTGCCGAAGCCCCCGCGGAAGAGGCGGTCCTCGGTGACGATCGCACCGCCGACGCCGGTCCCGATCGTGAGCATGGTCATGTCGGACACGAGCCGACCGGCACCGAAGCGGAACTCCGCCCAGCCCGCCGCGTTGGCGTCGTTGTCGACGGTGATGTGCAGGTCACCGATGCGCTGCTGCAGCTTCTGGCGCAGCGGCTCGTTCCGCCACCGGATGTTCGGCGTGTAGTAGACGATCGACTGCGAGGCGTCGATGAAGCCCGGCGCGGCGACGCCCACCGCGCTGACCTCGTTCGCGGCGCGCAGTCGCGAAACCATCGCGACCACGTCGTCGAGCATGGCGTCCGGGTCCGCAGCGTTGGTGGCCACCCGGTCCTCGGCGACGATCTCGCCCAGTTCCGTGACGACCGCTCCCGCGATCTTGGTGCCCCCGATGTCGATTCCGATGGCGTGCACGAGGAACGAGCCTACCGGTTCCCTGCGTCCACACGGAACGCTCGACACCGCGCCCTATGCTGGCGGTGTCGCCTCGACGATGAGGCGCACTCGAATCGAACCGGCCGACAAGGGAGTCACCGTGAACGATCAGCGGCACCCAACACCGATCACCGCACCCGACCACGGCTCGGCTGCCCGACTGCTCTCCGAGCGGGCGCGGGCGACACCGGACCGTCCGATCCTCGCCGAGCGCCGCGGCGACACCTGGACCCCGATCAGCGCGGCCGACGTCGAACGTCGGGTCCGCGGGATCGCGAAGGGCTTCGTCGCTGCGGGCCTCGAGCCCGGCGCGCACGTGGCGATCCTGTCGCGCACCCGCCTCGAGTGGACGCTCGTCGACTTCGCCGTGTGGACCGCCGGCCTCGTGTCGATCCCGGTCTACGAGACCAGCTCCCCCGACCAGGTGCGCTGGATCCTCTCCGACTCCGAGGCCGTCGCGATCGTCGTCGAGCAGGAGGAGCACGCCCGCCGTGTCGCGTCGATCGCACCGGACCTGCCGCACCTCGGCCAGCACTGGACGATCGACGGCGGCGGGCTCGACGACCTCGTCCGCCTCGGCGAGGACGTCACCGACGCCGAGCTCGACGCCCGCACCGTCGACGTGCACGGCCACGACGACGCCACGATCATCTACACCTCGGGGACGACGGGCCGGCCGAAGGGCTGCGTGCTCCGGCACGACAACTTCACCGCGACCGTGGAGGGCGCGTCGGAGGCGATGCCCGAGGTCGTCGCCGACGACGCCTCGACCCTGTTGTTCATCCCGATGGCCCACGTCTTCGCCCGGTTCATCGCGGTGATGTCCGTCTCCGCGGGCGTCCTCGTCGGCCACGAGCCGGACACGAAGGACCTCATGCACGCGGTCTCGACGTTCAAGCCGTCGTTCCTGCTCGCCGTCCCGCGCGTGTTCGAGAAGATCTACAACTCCGCCGAGCAGAAGGCCGACCTCGGCGGCAAGGGTCGGATCTTCCGCGCCGCCGCGAAGACCGCGGTCGCGCACTCCGAGGCACTCGCGAGCGGGAAGGTCCCGCTCGGACTCGCCCTCCGGTTCAAGCTCTTCGACCGGCTCGTCTACGCCAAGCTCCGCGACGCGATGGGCGGCCGCGTCCGCTACGCCGTGAGCGGTTCGGCACCGCTCTCCCCGCGGCTGTCGCACTTCTTCCGGTCGATCGGGGTGCTCATCCTCGAGGGGTACGGCCTCACCGAGACGACCGCCCCCGCGACCGTGAACCGAGCCGGGGAGCTCCGGATCGGCAGTGTCGGCCGCGCGCTCCCGGGCGTCGAGATCCGGATCGCCGAGGACGACGAGATCCTCATCCGCGGCGTCGACGTCTTCGACCGCTACTGGCGGAACGACGAGGCCACCGCGAAGGCCCTCGTCGACGGCTGGTTCCGGACCGGCGACCTCGGCCGGCTCGACACCGACGGCGTCCTCACCGTGACCGGCCGCGCCAAGGAGCTCATCGTCACAGCCAGCGGCAAGAACGTCGCACCGGCACCGCTCGAGGACGGCATCCGCGAGCACCCGCTCATCGGACAGGTCGTCGTCGTCGGCGAGGGCAAGCCCTTCGTCGCCGCCCTCGTCACGCTCGACCGGGACATGCTCGCCGGCTGGTGCGAGACGCGCGGGATCACCCCGGCGCTCACCGCGCACGAGGCCGCCTACGACGAGCGGGTCCACCAGGCCGTGCAGGAGGCGATCGACGCCGCCAACCAGCGCGTCTCACGTGCCGAGTCGGTCCGGTCGTTCACGGTGCTCGACACCGACCTCACCGAGGCGTCGGGGCACCTCACGCCGAAGCTGACGATCAAGCGTGCGGTCGTCCTGAAGGACTTCGCCGCCGACGTCGAGCACATCTACTCGGGGTCGAAGGTGCAGACCACCGCGACGCCCGTCGTCGAGGGTCGCCGCCGCCGGGGCTAGGTCCGCGACGCGTGCCAGGAGGCGCGGTGGCGGGCCCGGGGGGCCGCGGCGCGCCCCCCGTGGCGCGGCCTTGGCGCGGGGGGCGGGCCGGGGGCTGGCCCCTATTGACGTTCTCCAGGCCG
>NZ_JABXGF010000079.1:0-10511 GCF_025407985.1 Curtobacterium sp. C2H10
GCCGAACACACCGGGGCGCCGTCGGCGGGCACCGTCCGCGCACTCGCCGGAGCGCTCCGGCGGTCGGCGGCATCGGACCGCGCCGTCCTCGTGGCACTCGCCGGTCCGCGCGCGAGCGCCCGGGTGGTGCTCGCGCTGCCGCTGCTCGGGCTCGCGCTCGGGTCGACCTGGGGATCGGGTGCCGTCCAGGTACTCGTGGCGTCGCCGGTCGGCTGGGCCTGCGTCGTCCTCTCCACCGCGCTGGTCTTGCTGGGGCGGGCGTGGACCGCGCGCCTCGTCCGTGCGGCGACGCCCGACGGGCACCTGCCGGGCGTGCTGCTCGACGCGTGGGCGGTCGCGGTGTCGGGTGGTGGGTCGTGGGCGGACGGGGGAGCGGCCGTGCGGACCGCCTTCGCCGACCGACCGTGCCGTGCCGCGGACGGCGAACACCTCCGGGAGGTCCTCGCACTCGCGCAGCGTGCCGGGGTCCCGGCGGCGTCGCTCCTCCGCGCGGCTGCCGAGGACGTCCGCGACGACGTCGCTGCCGCGGGCCTCGCCGCCGCGGAACGGCTCGCGGTCCGACTCGTCCTGCCGCTCGGGGTGTGCGTGCTCCCCGCGTTCGTCCTCGTCGGGGTCGTCCCGGTGGTGGTCGGGGTCCTCTCCTCCACCGTCGTCGACGTCGGCTGATCCTCCACAGATCCGGTGACCGGTCCCGTGTCGAGGGCCGCCCGCGGCGAGGCTGGTCGCATCGCATCGCATCGCATCGCACCGCATCAGGAAGGACAGTCACATGACCGACTCACCCAGCACGCACCGCCAGCACCTCGGCGCCCGACTCCGGCGACGACTCGACGACGACCGGGGATCGGCGACGGCCGAGTACGCGGTCGTGATCCTCGCCGCCGTCGCGTTCGCCGGGGTCCTCGTCGCCGTGATGCGCTCCGGAGAAGTGCAGAGCATCCTCACGGAACTCGTCCGTGGTGCCCTGTCCCTCTGACCCGTACGCGGCTGACCCGCGCCCGGCGGCGGACGGGGAGCGCGGCACCGTGAGCGTCGAGTTCGCGGTCGTGCTCCCCGTCGTGGCCCTCGTCCTGACCTCGCTCGTCGCCGCGGTGCTCGTCGTCGACGGCCTCGGACGCCTCCAGCTCGCGGCGGCCACGGCGGCACGAGCGTTCGGTCGCGGGGACGACGACGCCGGGCGCGCCGCCCTCGAGCACCTCGCACCCGGGGCCGGCATGACGGTGCACCGCGACGGTGGTGTCGTCTGCGTCCGGGCAGCACGAGGGGCCGCGGGGCCGTTCGACGCCGTCCCGCTCCGTGCCACCGGCTGCGCTGCGGAGGACGGACGGTGAACGAGCGCGGGTCCGCCACGGTCCTCCTCACGGCGGTCGTCGGCGTCGTCCTCGTCGTCCTGACGGCGGCGCTCGCCGGAGCCGGACTGCGCGTGGCCACGATCCGCGCCCAGGCCGCTGCCGACGCCTCGGCGCTCGCCGCCGCGGCGGCCCTCGTCGGGCTCGTCCCGGGCGAACCCTGTTCCGTCGCGACGCGCGTGGCAGCGCGGAACCAGGCAGCCGTCGACACCTGCGGGACGGCTGCCTCCGCCGCGCGGGTCCGGGTCGTCGTCGGCGGCGGACCGTTCGCCGTGGGCGCAGTCGCAGTCGCCGGTCCGGCGGACGACCAGCCCGAACACTATGTGTATGGTGTGCCTGTCGGCCCCCGGTCATCGGTGCCCCGGTCGACCCGGACGCGCTCGTCGTCCAGGGCCGACGCGCACCATCGATCAAGGAGACACGTGCCAGGCACGAAGAAGCTCGTCATCGTCGAGAGCCCCGCGAAGGCCAAGACGATCGCGCAATACCTCGGTGACGGATACGAGGTCCAGGCGTCCGTCGGACACATCCGGGACCTCGTCGAGCCCAAGAACCTGCCGGCGGAGCTCAAGAAGGGCTCGCTCGGCAAGTTCTCGGTGGACGTCGACAACGGCTTCGAGCCCTACTACGTCGTCTCGGACGCGAAGAAGAAGACCGTCTCCGAGCTGAAGCGTGCGCTCAAGGAAGCCGACGAGCTCTACCTCGCAACTGATGAGGACCGCGAAGGCGAGGCCATCGCGTGGCACCTGCTGCAGGTCCTCAAGCCCAAGGTGCCGGTCAAGCGCATGGTCTTCCACGAGATCACGAAGGAGGCGATCCAGCGCGCGCAGGAAGCCACCCGTGAACTCGACACCGCGCTCGTCGACGCGCAGGAGACCCGCCGCATCCTCGACCGTCTCTACGGGTACGAGGTCTCGCCCGTTCTCTGGCGCAAGATCGGTCCGGGGCTCTCGGCCGGTCGCGTGCAGTCCGCTGCCACGCGTCTCGTCGTCGACCGTGAGCGCGAACGCCTCGCCTTCGTGTCCGCCAACTACTGGGACCTCAGCGCGCGCTTCGAGAAGGAGGGCGACGCCGCCTTCACCGCTCGACTCGCGCGGGTCCAGGGGACCCGGGTCGCCTCCGGTCGTGACTTCGACGACCGCGGTGCCCTGAAGGGCGAGGCCGTCCGCCTCGACGAAGCCGCCGCGGCCGCGCTCACCACCGTGCTCGAGCGTGCCGGTGACGCCACCGTCCGCAGCGTCGAGTCGAAGCCCTACACGCGCCGCCCGGCAGCACCGTTCACCACGTCGACCATGCAGCAGGAAGCGGCGCGCAAGCTCCGCCTCTCGCCGCGGCAGACCGCCCGTGCGGCGCAGACGCTGTACGAGAACGGCTACATCACCTACATCCGTACGGACTCGGTCAACCTGTCGAAGCAGGCGCTCGACGCCGCTCGCAAGCAGGCAGCGGACCTCTACGGCGCCGCGACCGTGCCCGACAAGCCGCGCGTCTACGCGAGCAAGAGCAAGAACGCGCAGGAAGCGCACGAGGCGATCCGCCCCGCCGGCGACACGTTCCGCACTCCGTCGCAGCTCGAGGGGACGCTGACCGGTGTCGAGTGGCGCCTCTACGACCTCATCTGGAAGCGCACCATCGCGTCGCAGATGGCGGACGCCAAGGGCTCCACGGCGTCGATCGTGCTCGGCATCTCCTCCGGGGAGTCCGTCGAGGGCATCCCGGCCACGGCGAACGGCACCGACGCCGAGTTCACGGCGTCCGGCACGGTCATCACCTTCCGCGGGTTCCTCAACGCCTACGAAGAGGGCAAGGACGAGGACCGCCACGAGTCCTCGGACCGCTCGGGAAACGACGTGGCGCTGCCGGACGTCAAGGAAGGCGAGCACCTCGCCGTCGACGACGTCGTCGCGAAGGGCCACGACACCACCCCGCCGCCGCGCTACACCGAGGCGAGCCTCATCAAGACGCTCGAAGACCTCGACATCGGTCGCCCGTCGACCTTCCCGACGATCAGCCCGACGATCATCGACCGCGGCTACGTGTCGCTGCGCGGGACCCAGCTCGTGCCGAACTGGATCGCGTTCAGCGTGGTCCGGCTGCTCGAGGAGTACTTCGGTGACCTCGTGCAGTACCAGTTCACGGCCGACATGGAAGCCGACCTCGACCGGATCGCGAACGGCGACGCCGACCGGGTCGACTGGCTCAAGGAGTTCTACTTCGGTGGTGGTGACCAGCGCGGGCTCCGCACGGTCATCGACAACCTCGGCGAGATTGATGCGCGCGAGATCAACTCCGTCGAACTGGCGCCGGGGCTGACCCTCCGCATCGGTCGCTACGGCCCCTACATCGAGGTGCCGAGCGACGACCCCGAGAAGCCCCGTCGCGTCAACGTGCCCGAGGACCTCGCTCCCGACGAGCTCACCGCCGAGAAGGCCCGCGAGCTCGTGGACGCCCCGGTGCTCGGTGACCGCGTCGTCGGCATCAACCCCGAGACCGGAAAAGAGGTCCTCGCGAAGGACGGCCGGTTCGGTCCGTACGTGACCGAGCGCACCCCGGAGCCGGAACCCGCGGTCGACGCCGCGACGGGCGAGGTGCTCGACACGCAGGCCACGCCGGCCGCCGCCGAGGCGGAGCCCGCAGCGAAGACCACCGCGAAGGGTGCCGCGAAGAAGGCACCGGCGAAGAAGACCACGAAGAAGCCCGCGGCGCCCAAGGAGCGCACGGCGTCCCTCTTCAAGTCGATGGACCCGCAGACGGTCGACCTCGAGACGGCGCTGAAGCTGCTCGACCTACCGCGGGTCGTCGGCAAGGACCCCGAGTCCGGCGACGACATCACCGCGCAGAACGGCCGCTACGGTCCGTACCTCAAGAAGGGCACGGACACCCGGACCCTGCCGGGCGAGGACGCGATCTTCGACATCGACCTCCCCGGTGCGCTCGAGCTCTTCGCCCAGCCCAAGTACGGCGGCCGCAGCTCGGCGAGCGCAGCGCTCAAGGAGTTCGACGCCGACCCGGTGTCCGGCAAGCCGATCAAGATGAAGGACGGCCGGTTCGGTCCGTACGTCACGGACGGCGAGACCAACGCGACGATCCCGCGCGGCGAGGACGTCGAGGCCGTCGACCACGCCCGCGCCGTGCAGCTCATCGCGGACAAGCGTGCCAAGGGACCGGTGAAGAAGAAGGCACCGGCGCGGAAGCCGGCGGCCAAGAAGAAGTGACCGGCCGGTTCATCACGCTCGAGGGCGGCGACGGTGCGGGCAAGACGACGCAGGCGGAGCTGCTGACCGCCTGGCTCGAGGAGCACGGCCGGACCGTGGTGCGCACCCGTGAGCCGGGCGGCACCGACCTCGGCACGCGGATCCGCGAGATCGTCCTGCACGAGCGCGGCCACGTCGCGCCTCGGGCCGAGGCCCTGCTCTACGCGGCCGATCGCGCGCACCACGTCGAGACCCTCGTCCGCCCCGCCATCGCTCGCGGCGACGTGGTGCTGCAGGACCGGTACATCGACTCCTCGGTGGCGTACCAGGGGGTCGCGCGCGGCCTCGGCGCCGAGCACATCCGTTCGGTGTCGGACTGGGCGTCGGACGGGCTCACGCCGGACCGCACGATCCTGCTCGACCTCGACGTCACCGTCGGGCGTGCGCGGGTGGCCGCGGCGCGCGGCGACACCTTCGACCGACTCGAGTCCGAGGCCGAGTCGTTCCACGAGACGGTCCGTCGGGCGTTCCTCGACATGGCCGCCGCCGAGCCCGAGCGCTTCCTCGTGGTGGACGCGTCCGCCCCGGCCGCGGACGTCCAGCGCGCGATCCGTTCCGCGGTCGGTCCACTGGTCGGGATCGTCGAGGGATGACGGTGGCGGCTGGCAGGATGATCCCGTGAGCGTGTGGGACGGCCTGACAGGGCAAGAGGAAGCGGTCGCGTCGCTCCGCAACGCGGCCGAGTCGCCCGACGGCACCGGTGGCATGACGCACTCGTGGCTGATCACCGGGCCCCCCGGCTCCGGCCGGTCGAACGTCGCGTCCGCCTTCGCCGCCGCACTCGTCGGCAACGGTCCGGACGACGACCACACGCTCCAGCAGATCACCGCGAAGACCCACCCCGACGTCTCGGTCCTGACGACGCAGCGGGTCATCATCACCATCGACGAGATCAGGCAGCTCGTCACGTCGTCGCACTACTCGCCCTCCGTCGGCCGGTACCGCGTGGTGATCATCGAGGACGCGGACCGCATGACGGAACGCACGTCGAACCTGCTCCTCAAGGCGCTCGAGGAACCGCCGGAGCGCACCGTGTGGATCCTCTGCGCCCCGAGCGAGGCCGACCTGCTGCCGACGATCCGGTCGCGCGTGCGGTCGGTCCGCCTCCGCGTGCCGGGCATCGAGTCCGTCGCAGACCTGCTCGTCGCCCGGACCGGTGTGGACCGCGTCCTCGCGATGGACGCCGCACGCCAGGCGCAGAGCCACATCGGCATGGCACAGCGTCTCGCGACCAGCGAGGACGCCCGCGACCGTCGACGCCGCACGCTCAGCACGGTGCTCGGCGTCCGGACCGTCGGAGACGCCGTGATGGCCGCCGCCGACCTGCTCGCCGTCGCCGACGAGGACGCCAAGGCGATCACGCAGCAGCGCGATGCCGAGGAACGCGACGCCGCGATGCGCTCGCTCGGCATCGAGCCCGGCGGCACGATCCCGCCGGCACTCCGTTCGCAGCTGCGCCTGCTCGAGGAAGACCAGAAGCGTCGGGCGACGCGGAGCCTCCGGGACGGGCTGGACCGGATCCTCGTCGATGTTTCGTCGCTGTACCGTGACCTGTTGCTGCTCGGACTCGGGGCGCCGGCGGAACCGGTGAACCTCGCGATGCGGGAACAGCTCGACCACGCACTGCAGTCGGTGACCCCGGCCGCTGCGCTCGAGGTGCTCGACGCCATCGCGCTCGCTCGGCAGCGCATCGCCGCGAACGTGGCGGCCCTCCTCGCGCTCGAGGCGCTGCTCGTCACCATCGCCCGCGCGCGCCGCTGACCCGCGCCCTGGGCGGGACCACCTGCCCGAGGTGAGACGCAGGACGCGCTCGCACCGCGCCTCCAGGCCGTCCGGAACCGCACCCTGTGACGTTCCCCATCCGCCCGCGCCCCCGCGCATGGGACAATCACCGCATGTCCGACGCAGAACCCGGCCTGCGCGAGCGGAAGCGCCGCGCCACCCGACTCGCGATCCAGCAGGCCGCGCTCCGCATCGCGATCGAGGAGGGGCTCGCGGCGGTGACGGTCGACGAGATCTCGCGGCGTGCGGACGTGTCGCCGCGGACGTTCTTCAACTACTTCCCGAACAAGGAAGGCGCGATCCTCGGCGACGATCCCACGCTGCCGGACGACGACACCCTCGCGGACTTCGTGGCCGGTGGGCCGACGGGCGACCTGCTGGCCGACCTCGGGGCGTTGCTCGTGCACTCGACGCGCGAACTCATCGAGGAGCGTGGGCTGATCGAGGAGCGGCAGCAGGTGCTCCGTGCCGCGCCGGAGCTCTTCAGTCGGCGGATGGAGTCGATGAAGGAGTTCCAGGCGGCGATCGAGGGGGCCATCGTGGCGCGTTTCGCGGCGGCCGCGGACGGAGCTCCGGACGTCTCCGGCGAGCCGGAGCGGCGTCGGCGGGCGCGGCTGGCGTCCCTCGTGGCGTTGGCTGCGCTGCGGCACGCGTGGTGGCAGTGGTCGGACGCGGGGTCGGACACCCACCTCGTCGACGAGCTCGAACGGTCGTTCGCCGACCTCGACGCGCTCGTTTCGCGTTCGCTCGTCTGAACCTGTATAGTCGTGTCCCGTGCCGCTCCGGCAACGGAGCGTCCGCCGCCTTAGCTCAGTCGGCAGAGCGATTCACTCGTAATGAATAGGTCGTCGGTTCGATTCCGACAGGCGGCTCCGAGAAGCCCCGGTCAGACATTGTCTGACCGGGGCTTTCTGCTTCCCGAGCCGGGCGCCGGGCCCGAGCCGGGCGCCGGGCGCCGGGCGCCGGGCCCGAGCCGGGCCGGGTGCCTGCGCGCCCGGCCCGACCCGGCCTCAGGGCAGGTAGTACGTCGGGTTCGGCAGCTTCACACTCCGGTCCGCCGACCCACCGAGCAGGTCGCTGTACTGGTCGCCGAAGTTCGCCACCACGTCGTACCGCCCACCCGAGCGCGACTCGATGTGCGCACGGGTCTGCGACTTGTACTCGACGGTGGTGCACTTCGCCGTGGCGCAGGTGATGTACGACGGCTGCTGCGAGGCCCCGACGCCGGTCCACTTCGTGTAGTACGTCTGCGTGCCGCGCTGCGTCGCCGCGAACTGCGGGTACCCGACCTTCTGCAGGTTCTCGATCGTGGCGGTCTTCTGGTCGTCGTTGCGTCCGGTGAGCCCGATGACCGTGCAGCCGGAGCGCTGGGCGATCGACACGAGCGAGGTCATCGACGGGGTGGCGGGGAAGCGCTCGTCCTGCACCCACTCGTCCTGGCGGGCGGGATCGAAGACGAAGTGCATGTCGGCGACCTCCATGTCGTAGGTCCACAGGGTGGTGTCGTCGGCGTCGAGCACGATGGCGGGGTTGCGGTGGAGCTTCCGGCCGACGGCGCACTGGGCGGCGACGACGGGAGCCTGCTTCCGGACGATGGACCGCATCTCGCGGATGTACGGCGAGTCGGTGCGGTTGGCGAGTCCGGTGCCGGGGTCGCCGTAGTACGTCGCGATGGTCGACTTCACCGAGTCGATGTTCGGGATGCCCTCGCCGCTCTGGGTGGCGCCGGAGGAGCCGTCCGCGGCCATGGTGAAGTGCGTGCGGGGCGTCAGGCGCGGCTCGGACACGCCGGGCAGGTCGGCCGAGGGCAGGTAGTAGGTCGGGTTCGGCAGCTTCACGGAGCGGTCGGCGTACCCGCCCTGCAGGTCGCTCCACTGGTCACCGACGTTGAGCGCGATGTCGTAGCCGAGGTCCTGCTCGATGTGCTTCCGCGTGAGCGCCTTGTACTCGACGGTCGTGCACTTCGCCGTGGCGCAGGTGATGTACGACGGCTGCTGGGACGCACCGACTCCGGTCCACTTCGTGAAGAAGCGGTCCTGGGTGAACGCGGTGTAGCCGACCTTCGACAGGTTCTGGACGGTGGCAGCCTTCTGGTCGTCGTTCCGACCGGTGAGTCCGAAGACCGTGAACCCGAGCGACTGCGCCCGGTTCACGAAGCCGACCATCGACGGCGTCGCGGGGAAGCGCTCGTCCTGCACCCACTCGTCCTGGCGGGCCGGGTCGAACACGAAGTGCATGTCCGCGACCTCCATGTCGTAGGTCCACAGCGTCGTGTCGTCGGCGTCGAGGACGATCGCGGGCTTCTCGCCGCGACGGACCGCGGCGTCGTGGATGCGCTGCAGCTGGGCGCTCTGCCGGTCGACGATGGACCGCATCTCGCGGATGTAGGGGGAGTCGGTGCGGTTGGCGAGTCCGGTGCCGGGGTCGCCGTAGTACGTCGCGATGGTCTTCTTGACCGAGTCGATGTTCGGGATGCCCTCGCCGCCCTGGCTCGCGCCGGAGGAGCCGTCGGCCGCCATCGTGAACTGCGTCCGGGGCTGCAGCCCCGCGTCGGCCGAGTGTCCCGGCGGTGCCCAGCCGTGTCCGGGCGATCCCCAGCCGTGCGCGGTCGCCGGGGTGACACCGACGAGGGTCGAGCTGATGACGATGGCCGCGCTCGTGGCGACGACGGACAGGACGGATCGGCGCATGGAGGACCTGATCGCTTTCTGCTGGGGGAGCGGCCGTCGGACGCGACCGCGGGACCCCCGTTCAGGGGGTGCAGCAGCACGCTAGCTGGCAATCACCGGTGCAGTCCATACCAAAGTGCTGCGGGCGGACCGCGGTGTGCCGACCGCGGCCCCTGGTAGACAGGTCCCATGACGGTTCGCTGGGGAGTCATCGGTACGGGCGGCATCGCACGGTCCTTCGTGGGCGACTGCACGGCCGCGGGGGTCGAGTTCGTCGCGGTCGGCAGCCGGACGCTCGCGAGCGCCGAGACGTTCGCGGCCGAGTTCGGGATCCCGCGGGCGCACGGCTCCTACGAGGACCTCGTCGCCGACGACGGCGTCGACGCCGTGTACGTCGCGACACCGCACTCGCGGCACGCGGCGGACGCACTGCTCGCCATCGAGGCCGGCAAGCACGTCCTCGTCGAGAAGGCCTTCACGATCACGGCGGACGAGGCCCGCCTGGTGGTCGACGCCGCCCGGCGCGCCGACGTCGCCGTCATGGAGGCGATGTGGACGCGCTTCCTCCCGCAGATGTCGATGATCCGCGAGCTCGTGGCCGAGGGCCGCATCGGGCGGGTCCGGCTCGTCGAGGCGACCCACCACCAGGCGCTGCCGTCCGACCCGGCACACCGGTTGAACGACCCGGCGCTCGGCGGTGGCGCGATGCTCGACCTCGGCATCTACCCGATCTCCTTCGCGGTCGACGTCCTCGGCGTCCCCACGTCGGTCGTCGCCGCGGGCACCCTGAGTGAGCAGGGCGTCGACACGCAGATGGGCCTGGTGCTGACGCACGAGGGCGGGACGCAGTCGATGCTCCACTTCGGGCTCGACCTCCGCAGTCCGAACACCGCCTCGGTCATCGGCGAGGACGGCCGCATCGACCTGGACTCGACGTGGTTCACGCCGACGACCTGGCGGCTCCGCGACCGCGACGGGAACGTCGTCGAGGAGTTCGACGGGCGCGAGGAGCTCACCGGCTACGCGCACGAGGTCCGCGCGTTCGAGTCGATGGTCGAGTCCGGCACCCACGAGGGCGGCCCGATGGACCCCGAGGAGACGGTCGCGATCATGGCCCTCATGGACGAGGCTCGCCGACAGGTCGGCGTCCGGTACCCGGCTGACGGCTGACGCGACCGGCCGACGGCTGACGTCCGGCAGGGCGCGGAACGTCCGGATCGGGAAAGTGGGCCTGGAGGCTCCTCCCGCAGTTCCGTAGGATCGTTCGCGATGTCCGACCAGCAGCCTTCACCGCGCGGCGTCGCGGATCGCCTCCGCGACGCGCGCACCGCCGTCCGCGCCTCGTTCGCCCGCCGCCCGGTGCCGTGGATCGCGGGTGGCCTCGCGACCGTGCTCGTGCTCGGGTCCGGCGGTGCCGTGGCCGTGGCGGCGGCGACGATGCCGACCCCGACGACCAC
>NZ_JABXGF010000007.1:0-93627 GCF_025407985.1 Curtobacterium sp. C2H10
CCGCCGCGCGCCGCGCGCGCCGCGCCGCGCCGCGCCGCGCCGCACAAGCAAAGTCACCCGGAACCGCGCGATGGCGCAGTTCCGGGTGACTTCCGTTGTGCGGAGGCGAACCGAACCGCCTAGTAGGCGACCCCGAAGCGCGCCTGGTGGTGCGCCGGCGAAGCGATCTCGTCGACGAAGGCGATCGCGAAGTCCTCGCCGGAGATGTCCGAGTTGCCGTCGGCGTCGGTGAGCAGGACGTCGTCGGTGGTGCGGTAGGTGCCACGACGCTCGCCGGGGTTGTAGCCGCCGAAGGCAGCCGCCGGGCTCACGTAGAACCAGTCGACGTCGGTGTCCGACGCGCGGAGAGTCTCGAGGACCTGACCGTGGCTCTTCGCCTCGCCCTTGAACGCGTCGGGGAACTCGGCCGTGTCGTACAGCGCCGGGCCACCCTCGGCGACGAGCAGCGAACCGGCTCCGCCGACGATGCCGAGGCGCGCACCGGCAGCAGCGGCTGCGTCGACGAACGGCTGGAACGCGTCCTTCAGCTCGCTGCCGTCCGCCTGCACCGCGTGGAGCGCGACGACGATGACGTCCGCACCCTTCGTGACCTCGGCGACGAAGTCGGTGTCGAAGGCGTCACCCTGCGCGAGGGTGAGCCCCTCGGCCGGCTCGAGCTTCGAGGTGTCGCGGGCGACGGCGGTGACGGCGATGCCGCGGGAGAGGGCCTCGCGGGTGATGGCGGAGCCGGCGTAGCCGGTGCCACCGAAGACGACGATGCTGGTCATGGAGCAGTCCTTTCGTGGAACGTTGACACTCACCGTACAAGCGTTACTCTCTTTGAGTAAGTAGGCACCTCACGGTGCGTAACGGAGGTCGTCGTGTCAGCACTCGAGTACAGCCCCTACGCCGCCGAGTGTCCCTCGCGACAGCTGCTCGACCGCATCGGCGACCGGTGGAGCGTCCTGACGATCGGCACCCTCGCCGACGGTCCGGCACGCTACTCGGCGATCGCCACCCGCGTGCAGGGCGTCTCGCAGAAGATGCTCACGCAGACGCTCCGAGCGCTCGAGCGCGACGGACTCGTCACCCGCACGGTCTTCCCCGAGATCCCGCCGCACGTCGAGTACGAGCTGACCGATCGCGGCCGGTCCCTGCGCGAGGTGCTGAAGCCGCTCGAGGACTGGGCGACCTCGCACATGGACGACGTCGCGGTCTCCCGCGAGCAGTACGACACCCGCCCTCGCTGAGCGCCCCCGGAATCCCCGCGCGACCGCCGTGGTTGCCTGGGGACATGCGATCAGTCGTCTACTCGAAGCCCGGTGACTCGTCCGTCCTGACCCTCGAGGAGCGTCCGCTCCCGGATCCCGGTCCCGGCGAGGTGCGTGTCCGTGTCGTCGTCTCTGGTGTCAACCCGACCGACTGGAAGGCCCGCGCCGGCGGCACCTACGGCGACGGCCTGCCGTTCCCCGAGATCACGCCGAACCAGGACGGCGCCGGAGTCGTGGACGCGGTCGGCGAGGGTGTCGACGGACTGTCCGTCGGTGACCACGTCTGGCTGTACATGGCGGCTGCGAGTCGCCCGACCGGCACCGCCCAGGAGTACACCGTCGTGCCCGCCGCCCGTGCCGTCCCGCTGCCGGAGGGCACGAGCTTCGACGTCGGCGCCTCGCTCGGGGTCCCGGCGATGACCGCGCACCGTGCCCTCACGACGCACGAGCACGGTCCGGACCGGCTCGCTCCGGGAGCCCTCGACGGCAAGACGGTGCTCGTCGCCGGCGGTGCGGGAGCCGTCGGACACGCGGCGATCCAGCTCGCACGCTGGGCCGGTGCGACCGTGGTCACCACCATCAGCTCGGACGCGAAGGCCGCGCTCGCCACCGCCGCCGGGGCGCACCACACGGTGAACTACCGCGACGAGGACGCCGCCGCGCGGATCCGCGAGATCGCCCCCGACGGTGTCGACATCGTCGTCGAGGTCTCGATCCCGCAGAACGCCGGGCTCGTCGCCGAGGTCCTGGCGAACCACGGCGTCGTGTCGATCTACGCGAACAACGGGGGCGACGAAGCCACCCTGCCGATCCGCCCGAACATGAGCGTCAACGCCCGCTACCAGTTCCTGCTGCTGTACACGATCGGCGACGAGGCCCTCGCGGCAGCGGCCGAGGACGTCACCGCGGCACTGCGCGACGGTGTGCTCCCCGTCGGCGAGGACGCGGGCCTACCGCTCGTGCGGTTCGCCCTGGAGGACACCGCGGCAGCGCACGACGCCGTCGAGCAGGACACCGTCGGCAAGGTGCTGATCGACGTCAGCGCGGAGTGACGAAGCGCTGCGTCCGCCCGGGTCGGGTGGACGCAGCGCTCCGGTCGTCGGCGCCGCGGGGCTGGTTCAGCGGGCGAGCGCAGCGGCGAGGCGTGCCTCGAAACGGCGGCGGGCAGCGACCCGCTCCCGCTCGATGTTGGCGGCGATGACCTCGAGGTCTTCGTAGTCGGCGTCGGTCGTGTCGTCGGTCCAGTTCGGGGTGTACACCCGGGACCGACCGAAGGGCTTCGGTTCGGGGGTCACGATGGTCATGTGGGGATGGTACGTCGAGCGTCCGACAAATCGTGTGCGCATCACGGGCCTTTCCTGCGGTTGCGGTCGCGGTCCGGGAACGGGGTCGCGAGCGAGAACGCGATGGCCATGAACGAGGCCATCAGCGCGACGTACTTGGCGTCGAGGTCGGTGAACGCGTCCGGCGCCGGCGAGTCCACGGTGAGCATGCCGAACGAGTACTCCTCCGACCGGATCACGACCGAGACGTACGAGCGGTAGCGCGGTTCGAACCCCGGCAGGTCCTCGTCGGCGTCGACGTCGGTGGCACGGTCGCCGACCACCCGCGGGCCGCCGCCGACCAGCACCCAGTCGAGGTTGCGGTCGCCGTACGGGGTCCCCGCCCGGAACACGCCGGCGGTGTCCTCCGCACCCCCGTGCCCGATGGGTTCGAGGCCCCGCAGGTCCTCCGACAGCTGGTAGACGTTCGCACGGACGTCGGGCACACCGGGGAGCAGGTAGAACGCGAGGGCCACGGCGACCCGGTCCGCGAACGCCGGCAACTCCTGCCGGCGGTCCCGGCGGCGCAGCTCGGCGAACCGGGCGAGCCGCGTGGCGAGCTGCCCGAACGCGTACCGGACGGCCGTCCCCTGCTCGAGCTCGGTCGACCGCGCCACCGCCGCCGCAGCCGTGACCGACGCCTCGGCCCGTCGAGCGCGCACGACCTGCACGACCACCGCGGCCGCCAGCACGACCAGCCCGAACACGACGAGCGAGACCTTCACCCCCGGAGCCACGACGAGGTTCGGCAGCTGGAAGGCAGCGGTCGGCGCCGTCGCGACCACGATCGGCCAGACGACCGCTCCGGCCCGGCGTCGCCCACGACCCGTCGTGGCCTGGTCCCCTGTCATGTCGACGACGCTAGGACACCCCACCGACGCTGACGGAGTTGTCCACAGGGTGACGTTGTTGTCCCCTGCAACGCGGACTTGACCCCCGAACAGGGGGCGAGCACGATCGGGCCATGAAGCAGCGAACGAACCTCAGAGGCCTCGCCCTCGCCGGAGCCGCCGCAGCAGCCGCGGCCATGACCCTGCTCGGCGGTGGCCTCGGCGCGACCGCAGCGAGCGCCGCCACCGTCTCACCGCAGGTCATCGGCGGCGAGCAGGCACCGAGCACCCCGTGGGAGGTGCAGCTCGTCTTCCAGCAGGGCGGCACCGGCACGTACGGGTGCACCGGCGAACAGCTCAACGCCTCGTGGGTGCTCACCGCCGAGCACTGCGTCGACGGCACCACGGCGATGAACGTCTACCACTCGAACAGCACGACGAACCGGGGCGCGGCGACCGCGGCGGACCGGCTCTACTCCGCGCCGTCCGGGGACATCGCGCTCGTGCACCTCAGCACGCCGAAGGCCCTCTCCTCGTACGCCCAGCTCGACCTCGGGTACACCACGAAGAGCTCCGGCACCGGCACGATCCTCGGCTACGGCAACCGTGCGAACAGCGTGCCGACGACCGGGCTCTACCAGGCGACCGTCAACCTCACGGGGAGCTCGACGGACGCGTACGGCGGACGCGCGCAGCACGTCACCGGCGTGACCGGCGCCTCGAACCACGGCGACTCCGGCGGCGCGCTCGTCGTGAACGGCAAGGTCGTCGGCGTCTGCTCGACCGGCGACGTCGCCGACCCCGGCGCGAACACCCACGCCGGTTCGAACTACGCCGTCCTCACCCAGTCCGCCAGCTGGATCCGCTCGACCGCGGGCGTCTGACCCAGCGCACCCACCACGGGTCGGGAGGCGCGGTGCGGGCCCGCACCGCGCCTCCCGTCCTCCCGTGCGCACGACCGGTGCCGCGCTCGGTCGCTCTCCACAGGTCGCGTTGCGCGCCCCTGCGCGTCGTCTGCACCTGGTAAGCAAGACGCATGACCGACGTCTCCACGCCTGCGCCCGGAACCAGAGCACTCGTCCTCGGCGGTGGTGGCGTCGCCGGCATCGCCTGGGAACTCGGGGTGCTGTCCGCCCTGCAGGACGCCGGGGTGGACCTCGACGCCGCGGACCTCGTCGTCGGGTCCAGCGCCGGCAGCGTCGTCGGCACCTTCGTCCGCTACGGCGCGGTGCAGCAGGCGTACGACCAGCAGCACGCAGCCGTCCCGACGACCTACGAGGAGCCCGTCCCGATCGACGGCGAGGACTTCCAGCAGCGCATCGGCGCCGTGCTCGACGGAGCGTCGTCCGACCAGGACGCCCGTGCCCGACTGGGCCTCCTCGCCCAGCGCACCACCGACGGGCAGACCGACGACGAGCGCACGGCCACCTTCGCCGAGACCCTCCCGTCGACGGAGTGGCCGGCGAAGCCGCTCGCCCTCACCGCGATCGACGCGACCGACGGCACCTTCCGCGTGCTCACCGCGGCCGACGCCGTGCCGCTCCCCCGCGCCGTCGCCGCGAGCTGCTCGGTGCCGCTCGTCTGGTCACCGGTCGGGATCGAGGGCCGCCCCTACGTCGACGGGGGCATGCGCTCCGCCACGAACGCGGACGTCGCCGCCGGGTACGAACGCGTCCTCGTGATCGCGTGCGGTCCCGAGGGGCCGTCGCCGCTCGGGCCGTGGCTCGACGTCGCGGTCGAGGGGCTCCGGGCGGCCGGTAGCTCGGTCGAGGTCGTCGTCGCGGACAGCACCTCGCAGCAGGCCTTCGGCACGAACTCGCTCTCGCTGTCGACTCAGGCACCCGCCGCCGATGCCGGACGGACGCAGGGCGCTGCCGTGGCCGAGGGCATCGCCGCGTTCTGGGCGTGAGTTCTCCACAGACCGCCGAGTGACCGTGTCGGGTTCCGGGAGCGCCGCTAGCGTGGGTGCATGACGACGCCGTTCTCGGACCTCGACCAGTACACAGCCCTCCCCCGCGTGGACGGGATCGCGGTGAGTCCGGACGGCTCCCGGGTCGCGCTGACCGTCAGCGTGCTCGACGCCGACGGCACGGGCTACCGGCGGTCGGTCTGGGCGGTCCCCGGAACCTCGGACGCTGCGGCCGCTCCGGTGCGCTTGACGCGCTCGGCCAAGGGCGAAGGCGGCGTCTCGTTCACGCGCACCGGTGACCTGCTGTTCGTCTCCGGCCGCCCCGACGGCGACGGCGACAAGGACAGCGACGCCGCACAGCTCTGGGTCCTCCCCGCCGCCGGTGGTGAGGCACGACCGGTCACGAAGCTCGCGGGCGGGGTCGGTGGCGTCCTCGGCACCGCATCGCACACGGACACGGTCGCGGTCACGGCCGGGCTGCTGCCGGGTGCCGGCACGGACCGGACCGGCGTGGTCGCCGCCGACGCCGAGCTGCGCGGACGCCGGAAGGACCGGAAGGTGCAGGCGATCCTGCACGAGACGTACCCGGTCCGGTTCTGGGACCACGACCTCGGCCCCGACGAGACGCACGTGCTGACGCTCGACCTCGGGACGCTGCAGGAGAAGGCGGCCACACCGTCTGCGACCGCCGCCGATGCCTCCGATGACGAGGCCGGGCCGTCCTACCCGGCGCACCTCCCCACACTGACCGACCTGACGCCCGCCCCGGGGCGCTCGCTCGAACACGTTGACGGGGTCCTCACGCCGGACGGCTCGGTCGTCGTCGCCACGGTCGGCGTGCAGGAAGCCCGCGGGTCCCGTTCGACGATCGTCGCGTTCGACGTCGCGACGGGCACGCGCACCGTGCTGCTCGACGACCCCGATGTCGACCACGAGATGCCGACGATCAGCCACGACGGCCGGACGCTGGCGTGGGTCCGGACCGAGCGGTTCACACCCCGCGGTGCGACCGAGCAGGAGATCTGGGTCGCCCGGTTCGACGGGTCCGCGCTGTCCGACGCGAGGCGGATCGCGGTCGAGTGGGACCGCTGGCCGAACGAGCTCGTGTTCGCGCACGACGACGGTGCGCTCCTGGCGACGGCGGACCACGACGGTCGCGCACCGGTGTTCCGGCTCCCGCTCGACGGCGGCGCCGTCGAACAGCTCACCCACGACGACTGGGCGTACTCGAGCCTGCGCGTGGCGGCGGCGAGCGGGACCGTGGTGGCGCTCCGTGCCTCCTGGGCCGCGCCGCTGCACCCCGTCCGGATCGAGGCCGACGGCACCGTGACGACCCTGGCGACACCGGCGCCGCTGCCCGAGGTGCCCGGCCACCTCGAAGAGGTCGAGACGACCGCGGCCGACGGCTCCCGCGTCCGCGGCTGGCTCCTCCTGCCGAACGACGATGCCGGCACCGCCCCGTACCCGCTGCTGCTCTGGATCCACGGTGGTCCGCTCAACTCGTGGAACCAGTGGTCCTGGCGGTGGAACCCGCAGCTCGCGGCGGCCCGCGGGTACGCCGTGCTGCTGCCGGACCCCGCACTGTCGACCGGGTACGGACTCGACTTCATCAACCGCGGCTGGAACGCGTGGGGGCAGGCTCCGTTCACCGACCTCATGGCCATCACCGACGCGGTCGTCGCCCGTGACGACGTCGACGAGACCCGGACGGCCGCGATGGGCGGGTCCTTCGGCGGCTACATGGCGAACTGGGTCGCCGGGCACACCGACCGGTTCCGGGCGATCGTCACGCACGCCAGCCTCTGGGCACTCGACCAGTTCAACGGCACGACGGACATGTCGCAGTACTGGCAGTCGATCTTCGACGAGACCGGTCTGCACGAGAACGACCCTCACCGGTTCGTCGCGGACATCACGTCACCGATGCTCGTGATCCACGGCGACAAGGACTACCGGGTGCCGATCGGCGAGGGGTTGCGTCTCTGGTCGGAGTTGGCGGAGCACCACGCTGCGGACGACGGGACGATGCCGCACCGGTTCCTGTACTTCCCGGACGAGAACCACTGGGTGCTCAAGCCGCAGCACTCGGTGGTCTGGTACGAGACGGTGTTCGCGTTCCTCGAGCAGCACGTGCTCGGGGGCGAGTGGCGGCGGCCGGAGTTGCTCGGGTAGCGGGCGGGCTCCGCGCGGGCGCGCGGGGCGCCGGCGCGCGCGGCACCGGCGCGCGGCGTGTCACACGCGATCCGCGACACGGCACGAGTCGATCGACGCGTGGAATGTCGATCACCGCACCCATCACCCGTGGCCCGCCCGTGACCGCACGGTCTGCGACGTTCCGCGCGTCGATCGACACGCGGAACGTCGCGAACACCCAGCCCAGCCCAGCCCCGCCCGCCCTCAGACGAACGCAGCCTGCCCCGTGATCGCCCGCCCCACGATGAGCGTGTTCACCTCGCGCGTCCCCTCGTACGAGTAGATCGCCTCGGCGTCCGCGAAGAACCGCGCGACACCCTTCTCGAGCACGATCCCGTTGCCGCCCTGCACCTCGCGGCACCACCCCACGGTCTCGCGCATCTTCGCCGTCGCGAACGCCTTCGCCATCGCCGAGTGCTCGTCTGCCCCGGTGCCGGCGTCCTGCATCGCCGACGCCTGCGTGCACAGTGCGATCGACGCGGTGATGTTCGCGAGGGACTTCACGAGCAGGTCCTGCACCATCTGGTGCGCTGCGATCGGCTTGCCGAACTGCACGCGGGAGCGGGCGTAGTCGAGCGCGGCCTCGTAGGCGCCGACCGCGATGCCGATCGCCTGCCACGCCACCTCGGTGCGGGTCAGGCGGAGCACTTCGGCGGTCGCGCGGAACGAGTCGGCGTGCTGCAGCCGGCGCGACTCCGGCACCCGGACGTCGGTCATGACGATGTCGGCGTTCTGCACCCCGCGGAGTGCGATCTTGTCCTCGATCTTCGTCGCCGTGAACCCCGGGGTGTCCGTCGTGACGAGGAAGCCCTTCACCTGACCGTCGGCGACGTCCTTCGCCCAGATCACGACGACGTCCGCGAAGGTCGCGTTGCCGATCCAGCGCTTCTCGCCGTCGAGCACCCACGTGTCGCCCTCGCGCCGGGCCGTCGTGCGGAGCCCCCGAGCGGAGTCGCTGCCGGACAGCGGCTCGGTCAGCCCGAACGCCCCGACGAGCTCGCCCGAGGCCATCCGCGGCAACCACTCCTGCTGCTGCTCGTCACTGCCCGCCACCGCGATCGAGTTCATCGCCAGGCCGGACTGCACCCCGATGAACGTCGCGACGCTGGCATCCACACGCCCGAGCTCGAGCGCCGCCCACCCGCGGTACACAGCCGAGTTCTCGAACTGCCGGACGAGCGGGATGCCCGGCCCGTACATGCCGAGCTCGGACAGCGGCTTGATCACCTGCATCGGGAACTCGGCGCGCGCCCAGTACTCGTCCGCGATCGGGCGCACGTCGGACTCGAGGTACGTGCGCAGCCGTCCGAGTGACTCGCGCTCCTGGTCGGTCAACCCCTCCTGGAACCGGTAGAAGTCGGACTCGAGGAGCGCGGGGATGGCCGTCGTCAGTGACATACACTGATCGTGCATCATTCTGGGAAACGTTGCAAGGGAGGCGCGCGTGTACACATCGGATTCTGCGCTGCGCGCGTTCCGGGAGGCGCGACACACCTTCATCGCCGGCTCACGCATCGACATGGGCGCGCTCGCCACCTCGCTCGGCGTGGACCGCACATCGCTGTTCCGGTGGGTGGGCAACCGTGACCGGTTGCTGTCCGAGATCCTCTGGTCACTGGCCGTGCCGACGTTCGACGCCGCCGCCGCAGCGGCTGCTCCCGCCGGAGCGGCGCGCATCGTCGACGTCCTCGACCGGTTCACGGCGGACCTGATCGACGCGCCCTACTTCCGGTCGTTCCTCACCCGCGAACCAGCACGGGCGCTCCGGCTGCTGACCACCTCCGAGAGCGACGTGCAGAGCCGCTTCGTCGGCCGGGTCACCGCCCTCGTCGAGGAGCAACGCGTCGCCGGTGCGTTCGACCCGACGCCACTCTCCGCCGAGGAGCTGGCACGGCTGCTCGTCCGGATCTCGGAGTCCTTCACGTACGCCGACCTCATCTCCGGCGAGACGCCGGACCCCGAGCGCGCCCGAGCGACGTTCGAGTACGTCCTCCGACCGACCACGACAGGAGCCCGATGACCATCGCCGACTACCCCTTCGTCCGGCTCTACCCCACCCGGTGGAACGACAACGACATGTTCGGGCACGTGAACAACACGATCTACTACAGCGCGATGGACAACGCGGCCACCTACTGGTTCCGCGAGGAAGCCGGCCTCGACCCGTTCGCGTCCGAGTGGATCGCGGTGCTCGTGTCGTCGAGCTGCCGGTTCGTCGAGTCGGCGGTGTGGCCCGACGTCATCGAGGTCGGGATGCGGTCGAAGCACCTCGGGAACACGAGCCTGTCGTGGGAGTTCGGCCTGTTCCGGCAGTCCGACGGCGCGCTGCTCGCGACCGGGGAGTTCGCGCACGTCATCATCGACCGCGAGGGCGCCCGTCGCCCGATCCCCCTCCCGGACGACCTGCGCGAGCTCGTCACCGCCACGATGGCGACGCCCGCGGCAGTCCACTCCGACTGACGCGCACAGAACCAATGACCATTCGAACCGGGCAGAACCGCGGTTCGCTTGCAGTTTGGTTCTGCCACGACTGCCCGAACCAAGGCCGGATAGCTCGCGTCAGCCCTTCAGCGCCGCCAGCTCGAGGTTGATGTCGTCGGGGTCCTGCACCGACAGGATGACCATGCCCGCGTCACCGAGGTCGGTCACCTCGCCGTGCTCCACCCCCGCCGCGTCGAGTCGCGCAGCCGCCTCGTGGAGTTCGTCCACCGACCCGACGACGAAGCTCACGTGGTCGAGGCCGACCGTCTCCGAGTCGAACCGCTGCCCCGCCGGCGCGACTGGACGGAGCCCGAACACCTGGTCACCGAGACGGAAGACGCTGCCGCCGTAGAAGCGTTCCCGGTCCTCGCGGATGCCCGGCTCGTCGATCTGGTCGCTGAAGTCGATCGCCGGGTCGGTGCCGAGCAGCTGCTGGTAGAAGGCCTTGCTGCGGTGGATGTCGGTCACGGTCACGCGGACGTGGGCGAGTGCGGTAGGTCGGGCGAACGGTTCGGTCACGGGGAGTGCTCCTCAGGCAAGGGGCCGGCAGGGTCCGGCACCACCCCGACACAACGCGCCCCACCTGACCGGACGCCCCGACCGTGCGGCCACCGGACAGCGCGCCGCGTCGAACCACGAATCCGACATCGAACCAGGCCAGTGCCCTGGTTCGATGTCGGTTCCGTGGTTCGAAGCGAGATCGCCCGCACGACCACCGAGTGCGGCCGGCGGCACGCGGCAGCCGCCCTAGATCAGGTCGTCCGTCAGGTGGTTCGGGGTGCCGAAGCGGTGCGCCGTGATCGACACGGCCTGCTCCCGCACGAACGGCAGGATCTCGAGACGCCCGGCCTCGGTCACCGGCTCCCCGTACACGGCCACGTCCGGCCGACCACCGATCGCCGTGTACAGCGCCGACGTGTCGCCACCGATGAGCCGCACGCGACCGGACGGACCACTCGCCACCGCCGACGCGAACGCCGCGTCGGAGTGCGACTGCGTCAGCGACCGGACGTTCGGCAGTGCCCGGACGGCCGATGCGACACCGGACGGCAGGGTCGACACGGTCGAGACGTCGATCGTCGTACCGGCGCGGACGGACGCCGCGACGACGCGGACCAGATCGGCGACCCCGTCATCGGAGGCAGAGGCAGCCAGGCGCACCCGCACCGCCGGGTACGGCAGGTAGCGCGCGATGTTCCGTTCCGCCGTCAGCGCGGACACGTCGGTCGCCGTGCCGAACAGCGACGCCCACGCCTGCTCGTCGGACGCCACGGCCCGGTCGAGCGACGTCGACGCCACCCCCGCGGCACGGACGAACGCGGCGACCGCGGACGACGGAGACGAACCGGACCCGGCCGGAGCAGGCGCCCAGGACCCGAGCCCGAGCAGGTAGTTCAGCCCACCGGCCTTCGTCCCGGCACCGACGGCCGACTTCTTCCACCCGCCGAACGGCTGGCGGCGGACGATCGCGCCCGTGATGCCACGGTTGACGTAGAGGTTGCCCGCCTCGATGCGCCCGAGCCAGGTGCCGATCTCGGCGCGGTCGAGGGAGTGCAGGCCCGAGGTCAGGCCGTAGTCGACCTCGTTCACGATGTCGATCGCCTCGTCCAGCGTGCGCGCGGTCATGATGCCGAGGATCGGCCCGAAGTACTCCGTGCGGTGGAACGCCGACCCGCGGCGGACACCGTCACGGACGCCGGGGCTCCAGAGCGTGCCGGAGTCGTCGAGCTTCGCGGGCTGCACCGCCCACGACTCCCCCGCGCCGAGCGTCGTCAGGCCGTCCAGGAGCTTGCCGGCAGCGGGCTCGATGACCGGGCCCATCTGCGTCGTGGGGTCGGTCGGGTAGCCGACGGTCAGCGACGACACCGCGTCGATGAGCTGCGAGCGGAAACGTCGCGAGGTGGCGACGGAGCCGACGAGCACGACGAGGGACGCGGCCGAGCACTTCTGCCCCGCGTGCCCGAAGGCCGATGCGACGACGTCCTTCACGGCCAGGTCGAGGTCGGCGGACGGGGTGACGATGATCGCGTTCTTGCCCGAGGTCTCGGCGAGCAGCGGCAGGTCGGGCCGGAAGGACCGGAACAGCGAAGCGGTCTCGTACGCCCCGGTGAGGATCACCCGGTCGACGAGCGGCGACGCGACGAGCTGCTGCCCGAGGTCGTTCTCGGACACCTGCAGGAACGCGAGCACGTCGGCCGGTGCGCCCATGGCGTCGAGCGCGGTCTCGATGATCGACGCGAGGACGGCACCGGAGCGCTCGGCGGGCGGCGCGGGCTTCAGCACGACGGCGGACCCGGCGGCGAGCGCGGCGAGGGTGGACCCGGCGGGGATCGCGACCGGGAAGTTCCACGGCGGCGCGACGAGCGTGAGGGCGGCCGGGGTGAAGGACGCACCGTCGACCTCGTCGAGCTCGGCCGCGAGCGAACCGTAGAAGTGCGCGAAGTCGATCGCCTCGGACACCTCGGGGTCGGCCTGGTCGATGGTCTTGCCGGTCTCGGACGCCATCACCTCGACGAGGGCTGCGCGGTTCGCCTCGAGCGCGTCGCCGACGGCGTGGAGCACCGCGCCACGCGCGGCACCGGACCAGGTCCCCCAGACGGCACCGGCGTCCCGGACGCGACCGAGCGCGGAGTCGAGCGCCGTGGCGGAGTCGACCCGCGCCTCCTGGACGGCACGGACGCCGAGCGTCGACGACGCGACCCGGTCCGTGATCGCGGCACCCCACGACCGCACCGCGGCGACCGACGGGTCGCTGTCCGGCGTGTTCTCGAAGTGCCCCGGGCCGGGGCGATCGACGGCGGCGTAGCGGTCCGCGACGCGGTGCGATGCGGGGGCATCGAGCCCACCGGGCAGTGCGAGGGGGGCGAGCGACGTGCGGAAGCGCTCCTCCTCGCGGGCGAACAGCGCGGGCGAGGACACCAGGGAGAAGACCGCGGACATGAAGTTCTCCTGCGACGCGCCTTCCTCGAGGCGGCGGATCAGGTACGCGATCGCGACGTCGAACTCCTGCGGGTGCACGACGGGCGTGTAGAGCAGGAGCGATCCGACGGTGTTCTTGACCGCAGAAGCCTGCCCCTGCGCCATGCCGAGCAGCATCTCGAACTCGATGCCGTCCCGGACGCCGCGCTCCCCGGCGAGCAGCCAGGCGTGCGCGACGTCGAAGAGGTTGTGGCCGGCGACCCCGACGCGGACGTTCTCGATGCGCGACGGCGTCAGCGCCCAGTCGAGCACGCGCTTGTAGTTGGTGTCGGAGTCCTGCTTGGTGTGCCAGGTGGCGAGCGGCCAGCCGTGCACCGACGCCTCGACCTGCTCCATCGGCAGGTTGGCGCCCTTGACGAGGCGGACCTTGATGCCGGCGCCACCGCGGGCACGGCGGGCGGCGGACCACTCCTGCAGGTGCTCCATCGCGGCGAGCGCGTCGGGCAGGTACGCCTGGAGCACGATGCCGGCTTCGAGGCCGAGGAACTCCGGCTCGTCGAGGAGCTTCGTGAAGACCGCGATGGTGAGGTCGAGGTCCTTGTACTCCTCCATGTCGAGGTTGATGAACTTCGCGGGGGACGCCGACGCGGCCCGGCGGAACAGCGGCCGGAGCTTCTCGATGATGTCCTCGACCGCGTGGTCGAACGCCCACGGGGAGTGCGGGTGCACGGTGGAGGAGACCTTGATCGACACGTAGTCGACGTCGTCGCGGGCGAGGAGCTTGTGCGTGCCCTCGAGTCGGCGGGCTGCTTCGCCCTCGCCGAGGACGGCCTCGCCGAGGAGGTTGACGTTGAGCCGGACGCCGTCGCGCTTGATCTTCGCGATGGCCGGCCCGAGCTTGGCGTCGGTCGCGTCGACGATGAGGTGACCGACCATGTCGCGGAGCACGCGGCGGGCGATCGGGACGACGACGCCGGGCAGTGCCGGTGCCATCCCGCCGCCGAGTCGGACGAGCCCGCGGAGCGCGGCGGGCAGGAAGCCGGGCGCGCCGGGCGCGATGGCACGGAGCTTGCGTGCGGCGACACCGAGGTCCTCGGGGCGGACGACGCCGTCGACGAACCCGACGGCGAAGTCGAGGCCGGCGGGGTCGGCGAGCACTCCGGCGAGCTGCTTCGCCGAGCCGTCGACCGGGTAGGTCTCGGCTTCGGCGAGCCACTGTCGCACGAGCGCGACGGACTGGTCCGCGAGGGCGTCGTGGTCGGTGGCGGGGTGCTCGTGCAGGGTCGTCATGGCATCAGTGTGGAGCCCGCCATGCTGAAGCGGAAGCAACGTTTCGTGACGGATACCCATCAGCGACACTAAAGTGTCGGCATGCTCGACGTCCGCCGCCTGGTCCTCCTCCGGGAGCTCTCGATCCGTGGCACGATCGCCGCCGTGGCCGAGGCCGTGAACTTCACGCCGTCGGCCGTCTCGCAGCAGCTCTCCGCCCTGGAACGCGAGGCCGGCGTGCCCCTGCTCCGCAAGGCCGGACGGCGGCTCCAGCTCACCCCGCAGGCCGAGGTGCTCGTCCAGGCTGCAGGGCACGTGCTCGACGTCCTCGAGCGGGCGCAGTCCGAGGTCGAGGAGACCATGCCGACCGTGCAGGGTCGGATCCGGGTGGCGGTGTTCCAGTCCGCGGCGCTCGCCCTGATGCCGAACGCCCTGCACGCGATGGCGACGGAGCACCCGGACGTCCGCATCGAGATGGTGCAGCGCGAGCCGGAGACCGCACTGCACGAGACGTGGATCCGGGACTTCGACATGGTCATCGCCGAGCAGTACCCCGCGCACGCGGCACCGCGGCTCCCCGGACTGCAACGCGAGGACCTCACGACCGACGCCGTCCGGCTGGCGCTGCCCCCGGTCGACACGGCCCTCGCGCCGGTGTCGTCGATCGAGGACGCCGCGGCGCTGCCGTGGGTGATGGAGCCTCGCGGGACCGCGTCGCGGCACTTCGCCGAGCAGGTCTGCCGTCGCTGGGGCTTCGAGCCCGACGTGCGGTACGAGACCGCCGACCTGCAGACGCAGATCCGGCTCGTCGAGTCCGGCAACGCCGCGAGCCTCATGCCGGACCTCATGTGGACGGGCCGGACCATGACGTGCCGGTTGGTGGAGCTGCCGGAGCACCCGCGGCGGACGATCTTCACGGTGGTCCGAGCGGCCGGGTCCTCGTCGCCGGCGGTCCGCGCCCTCCGCTCGGCCCTCGAGCGCGCTGCCGCGACCGTCGGCGACTGACCGTCGGCGACCGACCTGAGCGCGACCGACTCGAGCGCGGCCGACCCGAGCGCGGCCGACCGGTCGCTCCGTCGTCGTTACCGGACCGAGACGTACCGGGTCGTCAGGATCGTCGGCGCCGCGACACCTCCAGGATGAGGGCACCTCCCGGTGCCCCGCACAGCATCCAGGGGGATCCCATGAAGCAGTCCTGCACCGCCAGTGTCCGACGCGGCGCCGCCATCGGCGCAGCCGTCGCCATCGTCACCGCCTCCTCGGCGTTCGGCATCGGCGCGACGAGCGCGATGGCCGACGAGGCTCCGACACCGCTCACGCCCGCCACCACCGTCACGACCGGCACGTCCGACGGCTCGGGAGGCGCGACGAGCGACCCGACGTCGGCCACCGCCGACGAGACGGGGACGACTCCCCCCGTGGTCACCGACGACCCCGCCGAGTCGCCCGAGCCGGCCCCGACGCCCGACGCGACCACGGACCCGACAGCGGCACCGGAGCCGTCCGCTCCCACGACCGCTCCCGCGGCGACCGCGCCGGCCGACGAGGCTCCGGACCAGTCCGCCGCCGCGGTCCTCGCCTTCCCCGAGGGCACGAGCGCCGACGCCCCGCTGGTCCTCACCGCGACGGTGGGCGACACCGTGTCCCGGACGTTCACTGCGACGGGCGGGTCGGGCACCGTGACGTACAAGGTGCGCGGCGCGAACGGCAGCCCGGTCATCGGCCAGGGCGACTTCAACAGCGACTTCTCGTTCGACGGGACCACCGGCACGTTGTCCGGCTCGCCTCGGTACGCCCTGCGGACCTACACGTTCCAGGTCATCGCCACGAGCGGCTCCGAGACCGCCGTCGAGTACGTCGAGCTCACGGTGAAGCCCGGCGCCCCGGTCGGTGTCACCTTCTCGGTCGCCGCGCAGGGGTCCTCCGGCCTGTGGCAGGTCGAGCCGGACGGCACGATCTGGGAGGAAGCGGTCGGCAAGGGACGAGTCCGCATCGTCTCCGACGTCCCCGTCGCGACCGGGACGACACTCTCGCTGGCTGGTCTCGCGGTCGACGCCTACGGCAACCGCGTGACCGGGAGCGACCAGGACGACGACTACCCCCGGTCGACCGTCACGAGCACCGTGGCGTCCGACCGTGCGGTGTGGGACCCGGCGGGTGCGAACCTCGTGACCTTCACCGAGGCGGGCACCCGCACGGTGACCGTCTCCGAGGGCGGCGTGTCCACGTCCTTCACGGTCGTGGTCGCCGACGAGCCGTTCGCGTTCGTCGACCCGTCGTCCGCCGACACCCCGATCGCCATCGCCCCGACCGCGGGCGAGCAGTTCACGCGGACGTTCGACGTGTCGGGAGCGACCGACCCGTCGGACCTCCGCTACGAGCTCCGCGGGGTCCAGGGCGAACCCTTCGACGACTCCTACGCCCGAAACGGGCTCGACCTCGCCATCGACCCGACCACGGGCGTGCTCACCGGGACCGGCACGGCGGCGACGTCGTTCCGCTTCCAGGTCGTCGCGACGAGCGGCGGGCAGGAGGCCGTCGCGAACGTCGAGGTCACCGTGTCGCCCGCGGCCTTCGCGAAGCTCGTCGTCGCGGTCCTGCCGTCCGACCGGGACCCGGAGTCGGAGACCTGGGCGGTCGACGGCGACACGATCACGCACATCACCCCGGACGGCGGTTCGGAGGTCGTCGACGCGGTCCCCGCACGGCAGGGGCAGCGCATGCTCGTGCTCGCGGTGCCGGTGGACGCCTACGGGAACGCGGTCGCCGACCACGACGACCTGACCATCACGAGCGACGTCGCCAGTGACCGGATCGCCTACGACCCGAGCACCGCCGCGACCTGGGTCACGTTCGAGCACGCCTCGCCGCACGTCGTGACCGTCGCGTACCAGGACCGCACGCAGGACATCCGGTTCGACGTCACCCCGACCGCGGCGACGGCGGGAGCCACCACGAACACGGGCTCCGGCCGTCTCGCCTACACCGGCGCGGAGACCTCGGGTCCCCTCGCCTGGGCGCTCGGACTGCTCGCCGCCGGCGGCGGACTGCTGGTCCACCGGCTGCGTCGCCGTCGCGCCTGAGCCGCGACCGTCCGGCGGACCGGGAGGCGCGGTGCCAGCTGGCACCGCGCCTCCCGTCATCGATAGCACGCCTGAGTGAACCGGAATGCCCCGGGGACGCCTGCGGTCGTACCGTCGTCGCTGACAGGAGCGGATCGCCGCCCTGCACAGAACGACCAGGGGATCTCATGAACACCACCACTTCGTCGCGCCGTCGCGCGGCCCTCGTCACCGCCGTCGCGGTCGCCGTCGCCGCAGCCGGTTCGACCGCCGTCCTCGGCGTCGACGCCGCATCCGCCAGTACTGCGGTCACGAGCCAGCACGCCGCGGCGACGCCCGCGCCGCTCGCCTTCACGCAGAGCTCGTCCGCCGCCCACCCGATCGCGCTGACCGCGACCGCGGGGAAGGCGTTCGCGTACACCTTCACCACCAACGCGAAGGCGGGGTCGGTCGCCTACGCGATGGACGAGCCAGCCGGGCTGACGCCGGACTCGCCGCGCGCGTCCGACCACTTCTCGGTGGACACGAACACCGGCGTCCTGTCCGGCACGGGGGTCGAGAGCGGTATCTGGGACTTCCAGGTCGTCGCCCTCCGCAACGGCGTCGAGGCCCACGCGTACGTGCAGCTCACCGTGCGCCCGGGGGCGGCAGTCGGCGTGCGGACGTACGTCTCGCAGCCGAACACGACCGCGCCGATCTGGTACATCGCGCCGAACGGTGTCATCCGGCAGCGGCTGACCCCCACGAGCAAGGCGACGGTCGTCAAGACCGTCCCGGCGGTCCGGCTCGAGCAGCTCATCGTCACCGGGGTCGCGGTCGACGCCGAGGGCAACGTCATCAAGGCTCCCGACGAGGGCGGCGACGTGTCCACGGTCACGAGCAACGTCACGTCGGACCACGTCACCCGGACCGGCGCCCAGGACACGATCACGATCAGCGGTGCGTGGTCGCACCGCCTCACCGTGACCCAGGAGCACGCGCACACGTCGTTCACGGTCTCGGTGGCGCACGCCGCGCACTGAGCCGACCACGGGGAGCCGCGGGTGGCGCGCTGAGCAGCACGCCACCCGCGGTTTCCCGCACGCACCCCCAACCCAGGTCACATTTCGTGCTCGGTGCTCCCGATCACGCGCGCGTACCCCTACGATCCGATCAGGCCGAGGATTCTCGGCAGATTCTTACGATCCGGCACCCGACCGGACCTGAACACCTGGGGGAACACGTGCGCCGCAGCACTTCCACCGTCCGACGCGCCTGCGCGCTCGGGACCACCGCCGCGCTCATCGCGCTGACGACCGGTCTCGGCATCGCGACCGCGACGGCAGCACACGCCGAGGGCGCCGACACGTCGGTCCCGACGCAGACCGCGCCGGCCGACCCGACGCCGACCGACGCGCCGACGGACACCACGCCGACGGACGCGCCGACCGACCCGGCACCGACGGACGCGCCGACCGACACCGCGACGGACGCGCCGACGAGCACGCCGACGAGCACCACGGCACCGTCCGCTCCCGCACGGAACCAGACGCCGTCGGCCGCGTCGACGGACGCACCGGTCACGCCGCTGGCCGCCGACCCCGCCGTCACCGTCTCCGGCGACACCAAGGTGGGCTCGCAGCTCACGGCGGACACGACCGGATTCGACGAGGACGGCTCGTTCAAGTACGTCTGGACCGAAGCCGACGCCGGCCCGACGCCGACGACGATCGCCAAGTCCAAGACCTTCACGGTCGACCAGACCGAGGCGGGCAAGCAGCTCGTCGTGACCGTGACCGGCGACCTGCCGGGCGGCGGCAAGGAGACCGTGACCTCGGACCCCTCTGCGGTCATCACGCAGGACCCGGTGTTCGTCGACGCGGACGGCAAGCCCATCACCGAGGGCACCGAGGCGGACGTCGACGTGCTGCCCCTCGAGGCCACCGCCGGTGACCCGTTCTCGTACACGTTCCGCGCCCAGGGGTACCCGGCGCCGACGTACGAACTCGACTGGTACTACGGCGACGAGGAGGACTCCGCCGACTCGATCGTCGAGTCGAAGTCCCAGGCCGACTCCATCGCCATCGGGTACGGCTTCGAGGAGGACGACGACTTCACCGTCGACGACCAGCTCCCCGAGGGCATCACGTTCGACCCGACCACGGGCGAGCTGAGCGGCACCGCCACCCTCGCGTCGTTCTACGACTTCGCCGTCACGGCCACGAGCGGTGACGTCTCGACCACGCAGTACGTCGAGCTGACCGTCGACCACGCCGCCGCGTTCGGCATCACCGCGTTCACGACCGACGAGAAGTCGATCACCGCGCGGGACAAGCGCATCTGGCTCATCCAGCCCGACGGCTCGATCTACACCGTCGACCTGTCGACCGACGAGGACGGCTTCCCCGAGGAGCTCACCCTCACGCCGACCGGCCGTCCCACCGTGGCGCAGGGCGGCACGCTCATCGTGTCCGGCTCGCCCGTCGACCGCTTCGGCAACGACGCGTCGGACTTCGACGACGAGGGCAACCCCACGTTCGTCCCGACGGTGACCTCGGACGTCGCCACCGACGTGGTCGCGCCGTACGAGGAGAACGGTGCCGAGGGGCAGGGCGTCTTCGGCGTCACGTTCCCGCACGCGTCGATCCACACCCTCACGGTCGCGAGCGGCGCACTGCAGCCGCTCTCGTTCGCGGTCGACGTGCGTCCGACCACCCCGACGGTGGCCGTCGTCACGCCCACCACCGCGAAGGGCCAGCTCGCCTACACCGGTTCCGACGCGACGGGTGCCCTCCCCTGGGCCCTCGGGCTCGTCCTCGCCGGCGCCGGTCTGATCGGTGTGCGCACGCTGCGCCGCCGTCACGCCCAGCGCTGACGCCAGACGCCTCCCGCCAGTCGCGTGCCCGCGTGACTGACGGGAGGCCCACCTCGGCCCCGCCTCGCCCCTCACCGGCGCGGCGGGGCCGTTCCCGTCATGCGGCGGGTGTCGGTCGGTAGCGTGGGGACCATGCCCACGCTCCTGCACATCGACTCCTCGGCCGACCTCGCGCACTCCCGCTCCCGCGCCCTCACCGCGGCCTTCGCGGACGCCTGGCGCGCACGCGGCCCGGAGTACACGGTCGTCCGCCGCGACCTGCACGTCGACCAGCTCCCCCACCTCGAGACCTCGGCGCTGCACTGGGCCGCCGCCGACCGCACGGACGACGAGGTCGTGGCCCCCGAGGCCGACGCGCTCCGGCAGGAGGTGATCGACGAACTCCTCGGCGCCGACGTCGTCGTGGTCGGTGCGCCGCTCTACAACTACACCGTGCCGTCGACGCTCAAGGCGTGGATCGACCGCATCCACGTGCCGGGTGTCCTCGCCGGTGCCGTGCAGCCGCTCGCCGGGCGTCCGGTCGTCACCGTCGTCAGCCGGGGTGCCACGTACGACGCCGGGACGCCGACGGAGGGCTGGGACCACGGCTCCCCGGTCCTGCACCTCATCCTCGGGACCGCGCTCGGCATGAAGCCGTACCCGATCACCGTGAGTGCGACCCTGGCGGACCGGCTGCCCGACCTCGCGCCGCTCGCCGACCACGCTGCCGCCGAGTTCGCCGACGCGAGGACGACGCTGGAGCGCCTCGCCGCGACGCTCGGCTGACGCGGTCCGCGGCGGCCCGCGGCGGTCCGCGTCGGTCCGCACAACCGAAGTCCATCCGCGCCGCGGCGATCCACGGCGCGGATGCACTTGCGTTGTGCGACGGCGGCGCGAACCACCGCGCCGAGGCCGCCGCGGTCGGCGGGGTCAGGCGGGGCGGACCTCGTCCGCGCGACCGAGCAGCGCCGCGTGGAACGCCGTCTGCGTCAGCGCGCTGGCGAGCAGGAACCCCGTCATCGACTCGATGCCCCCGCTGAAGGGTACCCGGGACGCCACCTCGTAGAGCGTCGGCGAGGACAGGGCGTCGAGCGCGTCGGCGACGTGCCGCGACCGTTCCTCGCGGTGCCGCGCCAGGGTGCGGGCACGGCCGACGACGTCGCGGAAGCGGTACTCGTGGCCGGGGCAGACCTCGAGGTCCGCGTAGCCGTCGAGCCGTCCGAGCGAGGCCAGGTAGTCGCCGAGCGGGTTCGTGGCGGTTCGGCCCCCGAGGCCGATCCCGGAGTTGATGCGGGGCAGGACGTGGTCGCCGGTGAACAGCAGGCCGTCCTCCGCGTCGACGAAGCAGCAGTGCCCGGCGGTGTGCCCGGGGGTCCACAGCGTCCGGATCGTCCGACCGGCGACCGGCAGCACGTCGCCGTCCTCGAGCAGCAGGTCCGCGAAGGGCTCCGCCGTCCGACCGAGCCCGATCCGTCGTCCGCTCCCCCAGGCCTCGACCACGCCGGCGCGCAGGTGCTCCGGCAATCCCCACGTCGCGATGTCGGCGTCGTTCGCCGCGGCGTCCGCCCGCTCCCGGTGCAGCGCCTCGACCTCGAGCCGGTGCATGGCGACCCGGGCCCCGGTGGCCCGTCGGATCGCCGCTGCGGCACCGAGGTGGTCCGCGTGCAGGTGTGTCACGACGACCAGCCCGACGTCGTCGAGCGACCGCCCGATCGCCGTGAGGCCGTCGCGGAGCACGTCGAGACCGTCGTCGGCGGTCCACCCGGGGTCGATCAGCGCGAGCGAGCCGTCGGAGCCCTCGACGACGTACACGAGCGTCGCGTCGGGCACCCCGAAGCGGAACGGCACGGCGAGGGTCCAGATGCCCGGGCGGACCTCCTCCACGGGCGGCAGGACGCCGTCGCGGAGCGCAGCGGCCTGCACGGGGCTGATCGGTTCCGGTGCCGGCGCTGCCGGCGGGGGCACGGTCGTCACGCGACCACCCTACAGAGGTGCGGGTCGCGACGGGGCCGAGCCGCGCCTCCAGGGCCACGGCCACCCGACGACGGAGCGACACCTGCCGGACGGACGCGGCCGCCCGAGTAGACAGGACGCATGGAGATCGCACCGATGCTCGCCAAGGCCGTCCCCACCGTCCCCGAACCCGACAGCGTGCGCGGCGGACTCCGGTACGAGCCGAAGTGGGACGGGTTCCGCGGCATCGTGACCATCGACGGCGACGACGTGGAGATCGGCAGCCGCGGTGCGAAGCCCCTCACCCGGTACTTCCCCGAGCTCGTCGAGGCCTTCCGCGCACAGTTCGGCGGCCGCGAGCACCCCGTGGTCCTCGACGGCGAGGTGATCCTGCGCTCCGGGGACGCCGGCGCGGAACGGCTCGACTGGGAGGCGCTGTCGCAGCGGATCCACCCCGCGGCCTCGCGGATCGCGAAGCTCAGCGCCGAGACCCCCGCGCAGTTCGTGGCGTTCGACCTGCTCGCGGTGGACGGCACGGAGCTCCTGGACCTGCCGTTCGACGAGCGTCGGTCGCGCCTGGACGCGCTGTCGCAAGACATGTCCGACCCGCTGTTCGTCACGCGCACCACGCTCGACGTCGACCTCGCCCGCGAGTGGCTGACCACGTTCGAGGGTGCCGGGCTCGACGGTGTCGTCGCGAAGCCCCGGGCGCAGCCGTACGAGCCGAACAAGCGCACCATGCTCAAGGTCAAGCACCACCGCACGGCCGACGTCGTCGCGATCGGGTACCGCGTGCACAAGAGCGGGACCGGCGTCGGCTCGCTGCTCGTCGGCTTGTACGGCGACGACGGCGAGCTCCGGCAGGTGGGCGGCGTGTCCGCCTTCTCGGACAAGCGACGGGTCGAGTTGGTGGACGAGCTCGACCGGGTGGTCCTCCGGGATGCGGACGGGAGGCCCGTCACCGGTGACGGGGAACGCTCGCGGTTCTCGTCGGGTCGCGACACGTCGTTCGTCCGGCTGGCGCCGTCGCTGGTCCTGGAGGTGCGGTACGACCAGATGGAGGGCGACCGCTTCCGGCACACGGTCCAGTTCGAGCGGTGGCGTCCCGACCGCGAGGCCGCCTCGTGCGGCTTCGACCAGCTCGAGGTCCCGGCGGCGTACGACCTCGACGACGTGCTGCTGTCCGATTGACGCTCGACGATTGATGTAGTTAGGCTAACTAGGTAACTTCTTCCATGCGGATGCATCCGCATCGAGCAGACGGGAGCGGGACATGATCATCGACGGCATCAGCGACGCCCACCGCGGGACGTGGTCCCGGTTGACGCGTCTGCACACGGCGAGCGTCTCGCTCCCGACACACACCACGCGCGTCGCCGAGCCCGAGGGCCGGGCTGAGGACTGCGCCGCGGTCTGACCCGTTCAGGCCTTCTTCGCGCGTGACGGCTGCACGCGCGGCGGCTCCCCCGGCATCTTCGGGAAGTCCGGCGGGAAGGGCAGTTCGCCCTCGCCGTTCTCCAGGTCGCGCTCCCACCACGTCAGCAGCGGCGTGATGCTCGCGGGCTCGTCGTGCATCGCCTGCCACGGGTCGCCCGTGGTCCGCAGCCGCTCCGGCACCGACCGGATCGTGAACGCCGTCGGATCGGCGTCGTCGAGTTCGTCCCACGCGATCGGTGTCGACACGGCCGCGTGCGCGAGGGCACGGGGACTGTAGGCACCGGCCATCGTCCGGTCGCGGTTCGCCTGGTTGAAGTCGACGAAGACGCGCTCCCCGCGCTCCTCCTTCCACCACGCCGTCGTCACCCGGTCCGGCATCCGTCGCTCGAGTTCGCGTGCGGCGGCGATGACCGCGTGCCGGACGTCGAGGAACTCGTACTCGGGCAGGATCGGCGCGAAGACGTGCAGCCCGCGGTTCCCGCTCGTCTTGATCCACGCCGTCAGTCCGACCTCGTCGAGCACCTTCCGGAGCTCGTGCGCCACGGGGACGGTGTCGTTGAAGTCGGTACCGGGCTGCGGGTCGAGGTCGATGCGGAGCTGGTCCGGGTGGTCGGGGTCCCCGGCGCGCGAGGCCCACGGGTGGAACACGACGGTGTTCATCTGCGCGGCCCACACCGCGACGGCCGGCTCGTCCACCACGAGCTGCGGGTGCTGTCGGCCGCTCGGGTAGGTGACGGTGACCGCGCGGACGTACTCGGGCGCGCCCTTCGGCGGGTTCTTCGAGAAGAACTGCTCGCCGTCGACGCCGCCCGGGAACCGCTGCAGCGAGATCGGGCGGTCGCCGTTCGCCCGGACGAACGCGTCACCGACGGCGACGAGGTACTCCGCCAGGTCGAGCTTCGTGATGCCGGGCTCGGGCCAGAGCACGCGGGAGGGGCTGCTGATCCGGACCTCCCGGTCGCCGTCCGGCCCCGGGACCGTCAGCGTCGTTGCTTCGCTCGCCATGCAGCGGACCGTACACGGGCGGGCCCGGGCCCGGCCGCAGCCCCGATCGGTCGGGGTCGGGGGCGGTCGGGGTCGGGGTCCGGGGCGGTCGGAGTCGAGCGGGCGAAGTACGTCACGCTCGGCGCTCCGGACCGGCCGGTTCCGCCCGTTCGGCGAACCGCGCGCGGCATGTCCCGCCCACCCGGGGTGCACGATGGAAGGGTGAACGCGTACCTCGGGGTGGACCTGGCATGGGGACTCGGCACCGCGACCCGCGCACCGAACGAGACCGGACTCGTCGCGATGGACACCGACGGAGCGGTCACCGACGCCGGCTGGGCCCGGGGCGTCGACGCCGTCACCGACTGGATCGCCGGACACCTGGGCGAGCGCTCCCTCATCGCCGTGGACGCCTCGCTCGTCGTGACGAACCCGACCGGCATCCGCGAGGCCGAACGGCAGGTGGGACAGCGCTACGGCCGGTGGAAGGTCGCGGCGAACCCGACGAACCTCGCGTCGGCGGCGAGCGCCGGGGCCCGACTACTCGAGCGGCTGACGGCCCTGGGCGTCGGGTACGTGTCGTCGACCGCGGCGATGCGGGAGCGCACCGGTCCGGCGGTGTTCGAGTGCTACCCGTACACGACCCTCGTCGGGGTCGAGGAGCTCGGCTACGACGTCGAGCGGCCGCGGTACAAGCGTCTCGACCTGCACGTCCCGCCGGCGACGGCCCGGGCACGACGGGCGGAGGCGTTCGACGAGCTCGTGCGTCGGCTGCGCGAGACGCCGCTGGACCCTCCGCTCCGGCTCGACACGCATCCGCTCACCCGGGCGCTCGCCGAGCCCTCCGGGATCCACGGGCCGACGCACAAGCACCGGGAGGACCTGCTCGACGGGGCCCTCTGCGCCTGGACGGCCGCGTTCTGGGAGCGGCACGGCGACGACCGCGTGCAGATCCTGGGAGGCGATCCGTGCCTCCCGTCCGACGCCGTGGACGAGGCGGGCCGCCAGCCCGTCGTGGTGGCGCCCGCGCGCCCGTCGCAGCGGCCGACGCGCGGATAGGCTTGCGCGGTGAGCACCACCACCGAACCCCTGCGCATCGGGCTGGTGTCGCTGCACACCTCCCCCGGCGACGAACCCGGCTCCGGCGAGGTCGGCGGCATGAACGTCGTCGTCCGCCACCAGGCCGAGGCCCTCGCGGACCGCGGCCACCACGTCGACATCATCACGCGCCGCTCGTCGCCGACGCAGCCGGACTCGGTGTCGCTCGTGCCGGGCGTCTGCCTGCGGTTCCTGTCGGCAGGGCCGGCCGAGCCGGTGCCCAAGGGCGAGCACGACGCGTTCATCGAGCCGTTCCGCCGCGAGCTCGAGCACCTCGGCCCGTTCGACGTGCTCCACTCGCACCACTGGTTCTCCGGCGCGGCTGCACTCCCCGTGGCCCGTGAGCGGGGCATCCCCCACGTGCAGTCCTTCCACTCGATCGCCGCCGACAGCGACACGCCGCTGTCCGAGGGCGAACGCCCGGAGTCCGACGGACGGATGGCCGGCGAGCGCATGCTCGCGCACGAGTCCGACGCGGTCGTCGTCGTGTCCTCGGCCGAGGCCGACACCGTCCGCACGCGGCTCGGCGGCGAGACCGGGCGCATCTGGATCGTGCCGCCGGGCGTCGACGGGTCGGTGTTCCGTCCGTCCGCCGCCGGCGCCCGCCGCGCGGACGTCCCGTACGTGGTCGCCGCCGCGCGGGTGCAGCCGTTGAAGGGACTGGACCTCGCGATCGAGGCGATCGCCGGCATCAGCCAGGAGGCGCGACCCACCCTCGTCATCGCCGGGGACGCCTCGAGCGAGGCGGGTGACTACGTGGACGAACTGCGTCGGCTCGCGGCCCGCCTCGGGATCGCCGACCGCGTGACGTTCGTCGGTCCGCAGTCGCGGGCCGACCTGGCGTTCCTGTTCCGCGGCGCGGCAGCCGTGCTGGTCCCGTCGCACTCGGAGACGTACGGCCTCGTCGCGCTCGAGGGCTCCGCGTCCGGGGTGCCCGTCGTGGCCGCCGCTGCCGGAGGACTGCGTGAGGCCGTGGTCGACGGCGAGACCGGGGTCGTGCTCGAGTCCCGCGACCCGGCCGTCTGGGCGGCGGAGACGGAGCGGATCCTGACGGACGCGTCGTACGCGGCGTCGCTGGCCGCGGCCGGACGGGAGCACGCGGAGCGACTCAGCTGGGAGCGCTCGGCCGCCGGGCTCGAGGACGTGTACCGCCGGGTGCTGGGACGCGCGTGACCGGGGGCGGGCGGTTCGACGCGTTCTGGGCAGCGCTCGACGCCGTGCCGGTCGCGGACGACGCCGAGGCGCTGTACGACGTGTCGACCGCTGCCGGGCGGCTGCGTCGGGCGAACCTCGAGCGGTACCTCTCGACCGTCGGGGCCCGGGCGGACACGCTCCTCGTCGCCGAGGCCCCGGGCTGGCGCGGCATGACGAACACCGGCGTGCCGTTCACGAGCATGCGGGAGCTCGGGCCGGACTACCTCGTCCCGCCGGAGCCGACCGCCCCGTGGGAGGCCTCCTCCCGCGTCGTGCAGGCTGCCCTGGCGTCGTGGCACGGTGCGCTCCCGATGACGTGGGCGATCTTCCCGCACCACCCGTTCGCCGCCCCGGACCGGCTGACGAACCGGACGCCACGGCCGGCCGAGGTCCGGGAGGGCGCGCCCGTCGCGCTCGCGCTGCTCGATGCGATGCGGGCGGGTCCGGGCGGCGACGACGTCCGGGTCGTCGCCGTGGGGCGGAAGGCGCAGGGGGCGTTGGCGCTGGCGGGGATCGACGCCGTGGCGGTGCGGCACCCGGCGCAGGGCGGGGCCGCGCAGTTCACGGAGCAGGTGCTGGCGCTCCGCCGCTGAGCGCGCGGGCGCGGCCGCGCGGCGGCTCGGCGCGGTCGCACAACGCAAGTGCATCGGAACCGGGGATCGGCGTGGTTCGGACGCGCTTGCGTTGTGCGACGACGAACGGAACCGGCAGCGCAGCGGGGCACCCGCGGCTCAGGCGGAGCGGACCTCGACGCCCTTCGCGGCGAGCCGCTCGACCACGTGCGCGGGCAGCGGTGCCGCGGCGTACACCGTGCCGAGCGCCGGCAGGTCGAGCACGTCGTCCCAGTTCTGCGGGTCGTACCGGTCGTCCGAGCCGTCCCACCCCGGGTGCACGTCCTGCAGGACCTCGAGGTCGGAGTCGACCGTCAGCTCCGTGACGAGCGACAGCTGCGACGGCAGGAGGTCGAGGTCGTCGTAGTACTCGCGCGCACGGTCGTCCTGCCCTTCGATGTCGAGGTCCTCGTCGCTCTCGTCGTCGTCCCCGGCGTAGGGCTGGAGGACGTCGAGGTCGTAGCAGAGCACGTCGAGGACGAGGAGCTTCGCGTTGAAGTCGGCGAACTCCACGGGTTCCTCGGTCGTGTTCGTCTCGTCGTGCATGGCTCGGAGCGTAGCCGTCGCCACCCGAGAGCGGCCAGGGGCGGTGGCACGTGTCCGACGGGGCACGAGCATGTTGCGATCTGCGGCGATTTGCCTGTGAGACTGGACAGGATGACCCGAAGCGGAACAGGCTGACGCATGGCCACCACCAACACAGAGCGCCCGCAACAGGAGCAGCCAGAGCTCCGGCGGGTCATCGGTCCCAAACTCCTCCTGCTCTTCATCGTCGGGGACATCCTCGGCACGGGCGTCTACGCGCTCACGGGTCAGGTCGCGGCAGAGGTCGGCGGAGCAGCGTGGCTCCCCTTCCTCATCGCGTTCGCCGTGGCGCTGCTGACGGCGTTCTCGTACCTCGAGCTCGTCACGAAGTACCCGCAGACCGCCGGTGCGGCGCTGTACGTCCACAAGGCGTTCGGCATCCACTTCGTCACCTTCATCGTGACGTTCATCGTGATGTGCTCGGGCATCACCTCGGCGTCGACGGCCTCGCGGGCGTTCGCGGCGAACCTCGGCGCCGGCTTCGGGTTGGAGCTGCCGAACGCGGTCGTGATGCTCATCGCGATGGGCTTCATGCTCGCGGTGATGGCGATCAACTTCCGGGGCGTCAGCGAGAGCGTGAAGACGAACGTCGTCCTCACCCTGGTCGAGCTGTCCGGTCTCGTGATGGTGATCCTCATCGGGTTCTGGGCGATCGCCGGCGGCAACGCGGACTTCTCACGCGTGGTCATGTTCGACACGCCGGAGGACAAGTCGCTCCTGCTCTCGGTGTCGACCGCCACGTCGCTGGCGTTCTTCGCCATGGTCGGGTTCGAGGACTCGGTGAACATGGCCGAGGAGACGAAGGACCCCTCCCGCATCTTCCCGAAGGTCATGCTCACCGGGCTCGGCATCACCGCCGTGATCTACGTGCTCGTGTCCATCTGCGCCGTGGCGGTCGTGCCGATCGGTGAGCTCGCCGGCAACGAGACGCCGCTCGTCACCGTCGTGCAGACGGCCGCGCCGGACTTCCCGATCGCCGACCTGCTGCCGTTCATCTCGATGTTCGCCGTGGCCAACACCGCGCTGATCAACATGATGATGGCGTCACGGCTGCTGTACGGCATGAGCAAGCAGGGCGTCCTGCCCGGCTTCCTCGGGAAGGTCTCGCCGGCCCGCCGCACCCCGTCCACCGCGATCGTCTTCACCACGCTCATCTCGCTGCTGCTGATCGGGTGGGTCTCGCTCGACCCCGACTCCCCCATCGTCGTCGTGCTCGGCGGCACCACCTCGCTCCTGCTGCTGTCGGTGTTCGCGGTCGTGAACGCGTCGGTGCTGGTGCTGCGCCGCGACAAGGTCGACCACAAGCACTTCCGGGCCGGGGTCATCGTGCCGATCATCGGTGTCGTCACGTGCCTGTGGCTCGTGCTGCCCTTCTCGTCCGGCCGCGACCCGCAGCAGTACCAGATCGCGGGCGCGCTGCTCGCGCTCGGGATCCTGCTGTGGATCGTGACGTGGTTCACCCACGGGCGGAAGCAGACCGAGAAGGCGCCCACCGGCCTCGTCACCGAACCGACGAAGGTCCAGCGCCCGAACGAGCCGGCGCAGACGCACGACCACGACCACCGCGACGTCTGACCAGCGAACGACCGAGCCGGTCCTCGGACACCCCCGATCGGGCGGGTGCGGTTCCCAGGCGGCGCACGTAGCCTCTTCGTGCTCCGCCTGACCCGCCCCGCTCGAGAGGACCCGCCATGCGCCGCGTCGGCATCACCCTCGCGTCGGTGTTCGGCGCGGGCGTCGTCGCGATCGGCATCGGCGTCGTGGTGGTCATCGTCATCGCGGTGAACTCGCTGACGGGTGCCGCCAAGGGTGTCGTCGCGGACCCGACCCCGACCTGCCCGGACGTCGCGACGAGGACGATCGGCGGCATCGTCGTCCCCGCGGGCCCCGTCGGCGGGTTCTGCCAGGACCGCCTGGTCAACGCCGCGTACGTCATCAGCGCCGCACAGGCCATGGGCATCGGACCGCACACCCAGGCGGTCGGCGTGATGACCGCCATCGGGGAGTCGAGCCTGGTGAACCTCGACCACGGGGACGCCGCCGGACCCGACAGCCGCGGGCTCTTCCAGCAGCGGGACAACGGCGCCTGGGGCACGTACGAGCAGCGGATGGACCCGTACACCGCGGCGTCGATGTTCTACACGAAGCTCGTGAAGATCCCCGGGTGGAAGACCATGACCCCGACCCAGATGGCACATGCCGTCCAGATCAACTCGGACCCCGACCACTACGCGAAGTTCTGGCCCGAGGCGAAGTCCGTCGTCGAGGGCCTCACCGGGGAGACCGTCCCCGACACCGCACCCCAGGGCTGACCCGCACGTCACGAGGCGAGCGGGAGCGGACCGTCGTCCACCGGCTCGACCGGCTCGACGTCGTCGAGCGACACGATCGCGACCCCGCCGGTGTGCACTGCCACCTGCGCACGGAGCCGGACGTGGTGCTCCTCGAACGCGCAGGCACACGCGTCGACCCACTCCCAGTCGACCGGGAACAGCCGGGACTCCCCCGGGCGTTCCCAGACCAGCACGACCTCGGCCGCGCCGACCTGCACGAGGACGTCGCCCACCAGCGCGGCGAAGTCCTCGACGTGTTCGTCGGGTTGCCACGGCAGGTCGGAGATCGGCATGACGAACGACACCGGCACGGCCCGTTCGTCGAGGAAGAGCACCCAGCACTGCCGGGTGATCGGGCGTTCGACGAGCGCGGTCACGAGGTCCACCACGTCGTCGTCGGTGCGGGCAGGGGTGCGGATGAGGCGGTCGAGCATGTCGGTGTCTGGCATGCCCTCAGCGTCGCCGACACCACCGCACCGCACGGCGACCAGACGCCCATCTGTGGACGACCGCCGCGCGGGGCCGCCCTGTGGAGGAACGACCCTCAGATGCCGTGGGTGATCGCGCTGTCGACGAGCAGGATCGCGCCGAAGAACACCGCCACGACGGCCGCGATGCCGACGAGGGCGAACGGCCACGAGAGCCGCCGGCGAACCAGTCGCAGCACGCACACCACGAGCGCCGCGACGAGCACGAGGGCGACGAGCACCGGTCCGACGTAGACGACCGCGCCGCCGAGGGTCTCGTCGCAGGAGTTGCCGGGAGCGCCGCACGAGCTGAACGCCAGCGACAGGAACACGATCCCGCCACCGGCGACCACCGACTCCGCTGCCAACAGCACCAGCAGCACGACCGTGGCGACCACGTCCGCGACGCGACGGCCGCCTGCCAGGGGGTGTCGCGCCTCCCGTCCGAAGGCCGCCGGACCGGACCCGAGCGGATCCGCGACCACGGGGGCTTCCATCACCCTCGCCGCCCGCGCGTGGACCAGAGGGCCCAGGCGATGAGGACCGGCTGACCGAACAGGCGACCGATGCGCTTGACGTCCGTGTCGAGCCCGAAGGCGTCGCGGCGGTTCAGCCACTGGGAGATGTTCCCGGGGAAGATCGCGGTGAAGAAGAGCGCCGCGACCGTGCCGACGAAGCGACGCGAGCGACGGGGTGCGAGCACGAGGGCGCTGCCGAGGCCGATCTCCGCGATGCCGGAGGCCAGGACCGTGGTGTCCTCGTCGAGCGGGACAAAGTCGGGCACCTGGGCGCGGAAGTCCTGCCGGGCGAAGGTGAGGTGGCTCGTGCCGGCGAAGACGAGCGCGAGGCCGAGCAGGACGCGGAGGAAGGATCGCATGCCTCCATCGTGCCCGTGCCGGACGGCCACCGCACGCGCCGCACGGCGTGCCGGACCGCCACCGCCCCGCTAGGTTCGGACGCATGGGAACAGCCTCCCGCGACCACGAGCCACCCGCAGCACCCGCCGTCGTGGCCGCACTGCTCGGTCCGATGGCGCTCTACATGGGGTTCATCGTCCCCGCGGCCTCGATGGGGCGGCACGTCGTGCTCGGTGCGGTGTTCGGCATCGCGTGCATCGCCAGCGGTTGGCGCGCACTGTCGATCGCTCGGCGGACCCAACGAGGCGTGCGGGTCTGGTCGTGGATCGGGATCGTCCTCGGCGTGCTCGGGCTCGTGATGCTCGTGTGGCAGCTGCTCGTCATCGTGACCGGCGGCGCCTTCCCCTCCCCGTTCTGGACGCCGTACGCCCACCGCTGACGCGGCCCCTCACCACCCGAGCGTGCCCGGCGCACCCTTGAACGGTCCGACCACCCGCGAGGTGATCCACCCTCCGTAGAAATCCCCCTCCTGCGCCTGGACCACCTCACCGCCGACCTCGCACGAGTCCATCGCCGAGGTGTAGATCGCCACCCGGTCGCGCAGCTGCTCGTAGCCCGGCTCGGGCGTCGGGTAGTTCCACGCCGCCCGCGGAGCGACCACGTCCCCACCCACCACGTCGAAGTACCGCGCGCGGCCCTTGAACTCGCACATGCTCGACCCCTCGGCCGGGCGGAGCTCGAGGTCGGCCATCGGCACGTAGTACACCGGCGGGTGCGAGGTCTCGAGCACCCGCACCGCGTCCGTCGTGTCCACGACCACCTCGCCGCCGAGCCGCACGACCACGCGTTCGGGGACCGGCTCCACGGCGGGAGGCCTCGGGTAGTCCCACACGGACTCCTGGCCGGGGGCGGGCTCGGTACGGTTCGGTCGGCGCATGGGTCACGTCTACGCCGCCTCCCTGCCCGCGGGCCTGGAGGCGCGGCTCGCCCCCGCCCCGCCGGCCCGCCCCGTCCGTGGTCGCCCGGGGCGCAGGGCGCGGCGGACGCGCGGCGCCCGCAGGGTGCAGAGTGGGCGCGTGACGACGACGACACGCACCCTCTTCCGACGGAAGCCGATCGAGACGATCGACGACGAGACCGGTGGCGACGGCGGCCTGAAACGGCACCTCGGCCTCTGGCAGCTCACCGCGATCGGCATCGGCGGCATCATCGGCGCGGGCATCTTCACCCTCGCCGGCACGGTCGCGAACGGCGTCGCCGGCCCCGCGGTCCTCATCAGCTTCCTCGTCGCCGGTGTCGCGAGCGCCGCCGCTGCCCTGTCGTACGCGGAGTTCGCCGGCCTCATCCCGAAGGCCGGAAGCGCCTACACGTACGGCTACGCGGTCCTCGGCGAGATCGTCGGCTGGTTCATCGGCTGGGACCTGCTGCTCGAGTACACGGCGATCGTGGCGGTCGTCGCGATCGGGATCTCGGGCTACGTCGGGTTCCTCGTCGGCCAGTTCGGCATCGACCTGCCGGCCTGGATGCTCGGCGCACCGGGCACGGGCGACGGCCACGTGATCGACGTGTTCGCGATCATCCTGTGCCTGCTCACCGCGTTCGTCCTCACCCGCGGCATCCGCAGCGCCGCACGGTTCGAGTTCGTCGCCGTCGGCATCAAGGTCGCACTCGTCGTGCTCATCGTCGTGCTCGGCGTGTTCCACATCAACAGCGCGAACTACTCGCCATACTTCCCGTTCGGCTTCGGCGGCGTGATGACCGGTGCCGCGACGGTGTTCTTCGCGGTGTTCGGCTACGACGCGATGTCCACCGCCGCCGAGGAGTCCACCGACGCCCGCAAGCACATGCCGAAGGCGATCCTGCTGTCGCTCGGCATCTCGATGGTCCTCTACGTCCTCGCGACCCTGGTGCTCACCGGGATGCAGAAGTACACCGACATCGACCCCGCGTCAGGCTTCTCGTCCGCGTTCGCCTCGGTCGGCCTCGGCGGGGTGGCCAACATCATCGCGATCGGCGCCATCGTCGGCATCATCACCGTGCTCGTGACGTTCATGCTCGGTGCGAGCCGCGTCTGGTTCTCGATGAGCCGCGACGGCCTCATGCCGAAGTGGTTCGCGAAGACCGACCCGAAGCGCCACGTGCCGACCCGCGTCACGTGGATCCTCGGCATCGCGTCGGCGATCCTGGCCGGCGTGCTCCCGATCGGGGTCGTGGCCGAGCTGACGAACATCGGCATCCTGCTCGCCTTCGTGGTGGTCTGCTCCGCCGTGATCGTGCTGCGCTACCGCCAGCCCGACCTCGACCGGCAGTTCCGGCTGCCGTTCATGCCGGTGATCCCGATCATCGGCGTCATCGCGTCGCTGTGGCTCGTGACGTTCCTGCAGTGGGAGACGTGGGTGCGCTTCGCGGTCTGGTTCGCGATCGGCCTCGGCGTGTACTTCGGCTACTCCCGTCGGCACAGCAAGCTGGCGACCGGCGAGGCGACGGGCAAGCCGATCGTCTGACCGGACGGGCTACGCGTCCCGGCGGTGCTTCCCCTTCGCCGCCGTCGGGTCGGCCATCGGGTGGTTGCGGAACCACCGCAGCAGCTCCCGGGAACGGCCGGAGTCGGCGCTCTGGTCCCCCGAGGTGAGGAAGTCGCTGAAGCCCTCCGGCGTCGCAGCGCCCTCGACGTCGCGGTCGTACGCCATCGACCACTCCGGGAAGCGCCGGGTGTGGATGGACTCCTCGGCGAGGAGCCGCACCTCGTCGTGGCGCTCGTCCGCGAGGATCCGCTGGTACGTCGACAACACCTGCTCGTACGGTCCCTCGAGCAGCTGCATGAACCGCCCGTTGCGGTGCACGAGCAGCCCGGTCAGACCGTCGGCGGTGTTCCGGGCGCGGGCGTGGGCGAGCACCTCGTCGAGGGCGTCGTCGTCGAACGGCTCCGTGGCCGCGCTCATGTAGACGAGTGACTGCAGCATGCCGTCGATCCTGCCCGCTCCCGCGCGCCCGCGACTCCCCCAGAACGGGACGCCGGACGTCCTACGACCGGATCTCGCGCATGTTCTGGGCCTGCCACCCCTCGGGGACCGACGCGCGGAAGGCCTGCAGCGCCTCCTCGTAGGTCTGCCCGGTCGCCTCGTGCGGCCTGGTCTCCTTGGAACGGGCGATCGCACGCACGGTGGTCTCGCCGGTCGCCTTGCTCGTGACCGCGTTCACCTGCTGCAGCTCGAACCCGTGCAGGTCCAGGGCCTCGACCGCCGCCGTGCGCGCCGCCTCGATGTTCTCGCCGCTGCCCTCGGCCTCCGTCGTCGCGGTCGAGCGCAGTTCTCCTCGCAGTGTCGTCACCCACCCAGTATCGCGGCCCCCGGACAGGGTCTGTCGCACGCGGGCGCCGCACGCCATCATCGGGAACGCCGATCCGACAGGAGTCCCATGCGCCGCACCACCCTCACCGCCGCACTCGTCGTCAGCGTCGCCGCCGTGGTGTCGTCCCTCGTCGGTGTCGCGCCGGCGCAGGCCGCCGGGATGCCCGCAGCGATGAAGGCGCAGTACGACCACCAGTACGGCACGTTCACCCCGTTCACGAAGTCGGGCAGCCGGAACGCCACGATCGTGCTCCCGCAGAACGCCCGCAGCGGGATCATCGTCGCGACGTTCACCCCGGCGGATGCCGAGCACACCGGGTTCGAGGTGCACGAGCTGAACAGCAAGGGCGGCCCGACCGGTTCGAACCCCATCGGCCAGGGCGGCAAGTACACCGGCCGTGTCGCCTACGGCACCGACTCGTGGCGGAAGCCCGCCGCGCTCAAGGTGGAGGCCAAGGGGCAGTGGACCCTGCGGTTCAGCCAGGTCTCGAGCGCCCCCGCCCTGACCGCCTCGGGCCACGGCGACAACGTGATGCTCTACTGGGGCTCCTCCGCCGCCCGGCAGTTCCGGTGCACGACGACTCGAGTCGCGACGTGCATGCTCCGCGAAACCCTGCTCCGCAACGACTACGAGACCATCCCCGCCAGCGACAACGGCTCCGGCAAGGATCTCTCGAAGCGGATCACCCTGTCGAAGGGCCCGTCCGTCCTGCAGCTGAACGCCGGCAGCACCTGGTCGATCCGCTGACCCGGCGAGCGCCGGAGGTCGGTGGCACCTGGCACGATTGACCCGTGCCAGCCGCCCCGATGATCGACGCCGTCGACGTCATCCGTTTCGTCGGGCCGCAGGCGTTCGGCCGCGCGCGGGACCTCGCCCGGGCGGGCCTGGTCGACGACGTCGTCTGGCACGACGACGACGGCACCGTCACCGCCACGGTGTCCGGCTCCGCCGACGAACCGTACGAACTCCGCATCGAGACCACCCCGGCCCGCGGCGAGTTCGTCCGTCCGGTCCGCAGCACCTGCACCTGCCCGCTCGGCGGCGACTGCAAGCACGTCGCCGCCGCCCTGCTCACCGTCAACGCCCGCGCACTCGCCGCGGCCGCCGGCCCGAAGCCGGAACAGCCGGCTCCGCCGCCCTCGGACTGGAGGCACGACCTCGCCCGCCTCGCCGGCGACGACGCGCAGGTGGCCGAGCCGCAGGGCACCCCCATGGGACTGCAGTTCGAGTTGCGTGACGCGGTCTCCGCCCGGCTCGCCTCGCGTGCGCGAGCCGCCGGGCGCGCGCTGCCGACGGCCTCGCGGTCGGTGCGACTCGGCGTCCGCCCGGTGACCCGCAGCGACGCCGGCAACTGGGTTCGGGGGCAGCTGACGTGGGGCACGCTCCCCTACTCGATGAACCGGCTCGGCCTCTCCCCCGAGCAGCACGCCTGGTTCGTCCAGTTCGCCGCGCTCCACCGCGCCGGACAGCTCGCCGGGCTCCCGGGCGAGGCCGACTGGATCCACCTCGACGACTTCGGCAGCCCGCTGCTCTGGCCGCTCCTCGCGCAGGCACCGGCCCTCGGCATCGTGTTCGTCACCGGCAAGCGCGAGGGCGGTGCCGTGCTCGGTGCCGAGGCGCGTGTGCTCCTCGACGTCGCCCGGCAGGACGGCGGGCTCGTGATCGGTGCGAGCGCGATCCTCGACGGCCGACCGGCGGCTCCCGGCACGGCCCGGACGATCGGCGACCACGGCGTCTACGTCTTCCGCGAGAGCCCCGAGTTCCACGTCGCGCTCGCCCCGACTACCACCCCCGTGCCGGAGGACCAGCGGCGCATGCTCGTCGACGGCGCCCGGATCACCGTTCCGGAGCCCGAAGTCGCGGAGTTCCTCGCCGACTGGTCCCCACGGCTCCGTGGCGCGCTCGGCCTCGTCAGCGCCGACGGCTCCGTCGAGCTGCCCGAGCGCACGCCGCCCGAACTCGTGTTGACGACGACGTCCGAACCGGCCCGGGCGCCCCGGACGGACGACCGCGTGCACCTGCAGTGGCGCTGGCACGTCGACGGACGGAAGGACCCCGTCGCGCTGCACGGCCCCCTCCCGGAGCTCTCCGGGCTGCGCGCGGCCGACGACACGGGCGGCCCGACCGGACCCGGCGGCGGACTCGCGTGGTTCGAGGACGGCACGATCGACGGCGCCGACGTCGCGGTGTTCGCGAACGAGCTGTTGCCGGAGCTGCCGTCGCTCGGCGTCCGCACCGTCGTGCAGGGCGAACGCGTCGACTACGAACGGCTGACCGGTCGGCCGCACATCCGCGTGACGACCATGCCGTCGGACAAGCACGACTGGTTCGACCTCGGCATCTTCGTGTCGGTGAACGGCAAGCAGGTGCCGTTCACGCCGCTGCTCCGGGCGCTCGCGAAGCGGGACCGGCGGATGAAGCTCATCGACAACTCCTACCTCTCGTTGTCCGACCCCGCGTTCGACCGGCTGAAGGAGCTCATCGACGAGGCGCGCGACCTCGACGAGTGGGAGCCCGACCAGCCGATGACCGTGACGCCGCTGCAGGCCGGGCTGTGGTCCGAGTTCGACCAGTTGGCCGACGAGACCTCGCACGACGAGCGGTGGGAGGCGATCGCGGCGGGGCTGCTCGGGGCCACGCCACCGGAGTCGGTGCTCGTGCCGGACTCGGTGCATGCCGAGCTCCGGCCGTACCAGCACACCGGGTACGCCTGGCTGTCGTTCCTGCTGTCGCACGGGGTCGGCGGGGTGCTCGCGGACGACATGGGTCTCGGCAAGACGCTGCAGGTCCTCACGACGATCGCCGCCGCGCGCGAGTCCTCGCCGGACGCGCCGCCGTTCCTCGTCGTCGCGCCGACCTCGGTCGTCGGCAACTGGGCGGCCGAGGCAACCCGGTTCACGCCGTCGCTGCGCGTCACGACGATCGGCGCGACGACGCTGAAGGACCCCGGGCTCATCGCACGCGCTGCTGCCGCGTCGGACATCGTCGTGACGTCGTACGCGCTGCTCCGGCTCGACGCGCAGGCGTACACCGACCTGCCGTGGGCGGCCCTCGTGCTCGACGAGGCGCAGTTCGTGAAGAACCCGCAGTCGCAGACGCACCGGGTGGCGGTCGACCTCCGCGCGCCGGTGAAGTTCGCGATCACGGGCACACCGCTCGAGAACGGGCTGACGGACCTCTGGGCGCTGTTCCACATCGTCGCGCCCGGGCTGCTGTCGTCGTGGTCGCGGTTCGGGGACGACTACGTGAAGCCGCTCGGTTCGCCGGACCTCCGCGGCGCCGCCCGCCAGGAGCTCACCGCGCGGCTCCGACGGCGGATCCGGCCGCTCATGCTCCGGCGGACGAAGGAGAGCGTCGCCGCGGACCTCCCGCCGAAGCAGGAGCAGGTCGTCCGGGTGACGCTCGACCCCGCGCACCGGACCCTGTACGAGACGACGTTGAACCGGGAGCGCCTGAAGGTCCTCGACCTCATCGACGACCTCGCGAAGAACCGGATGATCGTGTTCCGGTCGCTGACCCTGCTGCGGATGCTCGCGCTGTCGCCGGCGCTGGTCGACGGTTCGCGAGAGGACCTGTCCTCCGCGAAGCTCGACCTGCTGCTCGACGAGCTCGAACAGCTCGCCGCCGAGGGTCGCCGCGCCCTGGTGTTCAGCCAGTTCACGTCGTTCCTCCGCAGGGTGGCCACCGCGCTCGACGACCGGGGCGTCGGCTACGAGTACCTCGACGGCTCGACGAGGCGCCGCCCCGAGGTCATCGACCGCTTCCGGAACGGCACCGCCCCGGCCTTCCTCATCTCGCTCAAGGCCGGTGGCTTCGGGCTGACCCTGACCGAGGCGGACACCGTGTTCGTGCTCGACCCGTGGTGGAACCCCGCCGCCGAGAACCAGGCGGTGGACCGGACGCACCGCATCGGCCAGACCCGGTCGGTGAACGTGCAGCGGTTCATCGCCGAGGACACCATCGAGGAGAAGGTCCTTGCGCTCGCGGCGAAGAAGGCCGAGCTGTTCGCGACGATGATCGACGACGACGCCCTCTTCGCCGAGGACCTCACGGCCGACGACATCCGCTCCCTGCTGGCCTGACGCGTGGGCGCGCCGCTGGGCGCACGGTGCGGAGCACCGACTGACGGAACGCGCACGGTGCGCGCTCCGGCGTCGCGCCCACCCTGACCGGCCAATGGAACGCGCGCCGTGCGGGACTGGAGGCGCGGGTCGGGCCCGCACCGCGCCTCCAGTCCGCCGGCGGCGCGGCAGCAGGACGAGTGACGTGCCGGGGGACCACGGCGGTGCGTGGTCCCGCGGGACGTGGGCCGTGCCGAGGGTCAGCGGGCGAGGGCGTCGATCGCGGCGACCTCGTCGGACGACAGCTCGATCCGGGCACCGGCGGCGTTCGACCGGATGCGCTCGGGGTTCGACGACTTCGGGATGACGACGAACCCGTGCGCGACGTGCCAGGCAACGATGACCTGCGCGCTGTCCGCGTCGTGTGCGGTCGCGATGTCGACGAGCGTCGGGTCCTGCAGGTTGCTCGCCTTGAAGGGGCTGTAGCCCTCGAGGACGACCCCGCGGGACGCGAGCCCGTCGGCCACGGCGCGGTCGAACTCGACGGGGCTCCACTTGATCTGGTTCACGGCCGGGGCAGTCCCCGTGGCAGAGGTGATCTCGTCGATCTGCGCGAGGGAGTAGTTGCTCACCCCGACCGCCTTCGTGAGGCCGTCCGACTGCGCCTGGACGACCTGCTCCCACACGTCCGGGCGTGCCTCGCCGTTCGGCGGCCAGTGCACGAGCCAGAGGTCGAGGTGGTCGAGGCCGAGCTGGTCGAGGCTCTCCTCGATGGTCTCCCGCACGCGGTCGGCGTTGTCCGGCGGCAGCTTGGTCGTCACGAAGACGTCGTCGCGGGCGAGTCCGGACTCGGCGACGGCCTTCCCGACGCCGCGCTGGTTGCGGTACCCGGTGGCGGTGTCGATGTGGCGGTACCCGGCCGCCAGTGCTTCGCCGACGGCGGCGGGCGCCTCGGCGTCGGGGATCTGCCAGGTGCCGAAGCCGAGGAGCGGCATCGACCCACCGGTGACGGACACGGACGGGTTCGCGTAATCGGTCATGCACCCGTGTCTACGCCATGCCCGCGGAACGGTGTCAGAGCGAGGCGGTCCACTCGGCGACGGTGACGACCTCCGCCTGCCGCGGGAAGACCTTCTCGGTGAGGACGCGGTGGACCTCCGCGTCGCCGTCGGCACATGCGTCCGAGAGGACCGTCAGCCCGAAGTCGAGGTCGGCCGCCTGGCGCAGCGTCGAGAGGACGACGCCGCTCGTCGCGATCCCGGCGAGCACGAGGTCGCGGACCTCGAGGCCGCGGAGCAGCACCTCGAGGTCGGACCCGGCGAAGGCGCTGACGCGGAGCTTCGTCACGACGAGGTCGTCGTCCCCGACCCCGAACGCGCTGTGCACGTCCGTCGACCCCGGCGTCTGGGACCCGATGCGCTCCCGCATCCCGCCGAACATCTTGTTCGTGCGCGCGGCCTCGGGTGCGCCCGGCCGGAACGCCACGCGGACGAAGACCACGGGGATGCCGCGCTCCCGGGCGGCCGAGACCGCTGCCGTCGCCGCAGCCAGGGCCTCGTCCGTGCCGAGTCGTTCGACGATGCTGTTCTGGTAGTCCATGACGAGGAGTGCGGTGCCCACCTCGTGGACGCTACTCCGGTGGGCCGGGCGGCCGACCCTCCGCCGGGGTCCGGGGCGATGTCCGACGTGTCCGGCATCATCGTCGGTGCACCGCACCACCGCACCACCAGGAGCTCCACCCACGCATGACGTCCCGCCGACGCCGCACCCGCACCCGCACCCGCACCAGCCTCACGTCCGTCCTCGTCGTCCTCGCACTCGCCGTCGGCGGGTACGCCCTGCACACCGCGGGCATCATCGCGCCCGACGCCGAAGCCGCACCGGCGACGACCAGCGCGCCCACGGGGACCGACGCCCCCACCATCGAGACGGAACCGGGCGCGCCGGGGACGACCCGCGCCTCCCGAACCGACGCGACGAGCGCACCGAGCGCGCCGACCGCGACCGATGCCGATGCCGCAACAGCAGCCACCGCGCGGGCCGAACTCGCCGCCCTGCCGGTCAAGGGCAAGGCCCCCGCCACCGGGTACGACCGGGTCGGTGACTTCGGCACCGCGTGGCTCGACGTCGACCGGAACGGCTGCGACACGCGGAACGACGTGCTGGCGCGGGACCTCTCGGCGATCACCCGCCAGGGCCCCTGCCGGGTGCTCACCGGGACGCTCGTGTCGCCGTACACCTGGGCGACGATCGGCTTCGTGCGCGGCGAGAGGACCTCCACCCTCGTGCAGATCGACCACGTCGTCGCGCTCGAGAACGCCTGGCGGACCGGGGCCCAGCAGCTCTCGCAGCGTGAGCGGGAGTCGCTCGCCAACGATCCGGCGAACCTGTTCGCGGTGGACCAGCACTCGAACGCGCAGAAGCGTTCCGGCGACGCCGCGACCTGGCTGCCGGCGGACAAGTCGTTCCGGTGCACGTACATCGAGCACCAGGTGGCGGTGAAGACGAAGTACCGCCTGTGGGTGGCCCCCGCCGAGCACGACGCGATGGAGCGGATCCTGCGGACCTGCTGAGCACGGCCGCAAGACAACAGGTGTAGCCTATCTCCCGTCGATGCGAATGCATCGTTCGGACTCGCTGCTCCACCGCGGACCCCGAGCCCTTCACCGTCGAAGACCTCAGGAGGCCTCCCCATGACCGCAACCAGCTCCCCCGCAACCAGCTCCCCCGCGCACCGCTTCACCGACCGCGTCGTCCTCATCACCGGCGGCGGCTCCGGCCTCGGGCGTGCGACCGCCGTCCGTCTCGCCGCCGAGGGCGCGAAGCTCTCCCTCGTCGACGTCTCCGCCGAGGGACTCGAGGCTTCGAAGGCGGCCGTGCTCGAGACCGCCCCCGACGCCGAGGTCCTCACCACCGTCGCCGACGTCTCGGACGAGGCCCAGGTCGAGGCGTACGCCACCGCCACCACCGAGCGCTTCGGCCGCATCGACGGCTTCTTCAACAACGCCGGCATCGAGGGCAAGCAGAACCCGACCGAGTCGTTCACCGCCGCCGAGTTCGACAAGGTCGTCTCGATCAACCTGCGCGGCGTGTTCCTCGGCCTCGAGAAGGTCCTGAAGACCATGCGCGAGCAGGGCTCCGGCATGGTCGTCAACACGGCGAGCGTCGGCGGCATCCGCGGCATCGGCAACCAGTCCGGCTACGCCGCCGCCAAGCACGGGGTCGTCGGTCTCACCCGCAACTCGGCCGTCGAGTACGGCCGCTACGGCATCCGCATCAACGCCATCGCCCCCGGCGCCATCTGGACGCCGATGGTCGAGAACTCGATGAAGCAGCTCGACCCGGAGAACCCCCGCAAGGCCGCCGAGGAGTTCATCCAGGTCAACCCCTCCAAGCGCTACGGCGAGGCGCCCGAGATCGCCGCCGTCGTCGCCTTCCTGCTGTCCGACGACGCCTCGTACGTCAACGCCACGGTCGTCCCGATCGACGGCGGACAGTCCGCCGCGTACTGAGTCACGCAGCCCGGCGCGCGCCCACCTCGACGTGCGCTGGGCATCGGCCTGGAGGCGCGGCGCACCCCCGCCCCGCGTGGCAGGCTGCGGACATGGCTGAGCAACTCACGGTCCCGCAGGCGTTCGCGCTCCTCCAGATCGAGTCCGACGGGCGGAAGTCCACGGACGTGCAGACCCTCGACGCGGGGCTCGCCGGTGCCGTCCTCGCGGACCTCGCCCTGCGGGGCGTCGTCTCGCTGCAGGACGGCTTCGTCACCGTCGTGAACGGTGCGGCCACCGGCGACCCGGTGCTCGACGGGGTCGTCGGCACCATCGCCGCCGCCGACAAGCCCCGCAAGGCGAAGTGGTGGATCACCCGCATCGGCAAGCGACCGCTGCGGGACGACGTGTTCGCCGGACTCATCGCACGCGGCCTCATCACGCTCGAACAGGGCAAGACGCTCGGCATCTTCCCCACCACGAAGTACCCGGAGCGCGACGGTGGCCCCGAGGCGCTCCTCCGCGCCGGCATCGGCGACGTCCTCGCCGGGCGCGCCGAGCCCACGCCGTTCGCCGCCGCCGTCATCAGCCTGCTCGACGCGACCAGCACGCTCCGCAAGCAGTTCGGCAAGGTCGACCGGGCGCTCGTGAAGGAGGTCACCTCGGGCGGCTGGGCCAGCCCCGCGGTCAAGGCCGTGCTCGAGGACATCCAGACGGCGGCGATCATGGCGACGGTGGCGGCGAGCACCGCCGCGACGACGGCGACGATCTCCTCAAGCTGAGCCCGATCGCCGGCGTCCGTGCTGCGACGTCGTGACGACGCCGTCGGCCGTGACAGCATGGTGGACGACCCTCGGGAGGGAACCGCATGAGCACCAACGACCAGACCGGATCCGCCTTCGGCCGTGGCGTCGACAAGACCCCGCCGACCGCCGCCGCCGAACTCCGGCGGCGCATGGCGACCTCGCCGGCCGGCTTCCTCCGCAGCGCCGCGTGGGTGCCGTGGCGTCCCGCGGACGCTCCCGACGGCGGAAGCGTCGCGCACGTGGTCATCCGCGAGAAGCCGTTCGTCCCGGTGTTCACCGACCCGGCCGAACTCGCCGCTGGCCTGCCCGACACCGAGGGCCGCCCGGTGTCGATGTCCGAGCTCGTGACGGCGCTGCCGGAGGAGTTCGGCATCGTGGTCGACCCCACGAGTGCCGCCGAGGCGAACTTCCTGCACGCCGACGTCCTCGCGGGCATGCGCGCGCAGATGCAGAGCGGTGTCCAGCTCGACGAGGACCCCGACCAGGGCTGACCCCGTCGCCTAGCGGCCGCTCGGACCGGGCTCGACGAGCTCGATGAACCGGGACAGCAGCGACAGCCCGGCGATCGAGGGCGGCAAGCCCGTCGCCAGCGCCGGCGAGTACACGAGGTACGCCGCCCACTTCGCCCGCGACAACGCCACGTTCAACCGGTTCGGCATGAGCAGGAAGTCGAACCCGCGCGGGATGTCGGCAGCGCTCGACGCCGCGAGCGACACGATCGACACGACGGCCTCGCGCCCCTGGAACAGGTCCACCGTGCCGACCTGCGTCCCCCGCAGTCCTGCGCGGTCGAGGGCGTCGCGGATCACCGCCCCCTGGGCGTTGTACGGCGCGACGACGATCACGTCCTCGTCCGTGAGCACGCGTTCGGTGTCACCGTCCACCCACCGCCGACCGACGACGTCCTGCGCGAGGGCGACGACCCGAGCCGCTTCCTCCACCGAGGACGTGGTGTTCCCCGCGTGCACGATCGGCTCCGGGTGGACGCCCGCGTCGATGCCGTCGAGGTGTCGCCCGGACACCATCGACGCGAGCTGCCCGTCGTACGACAGCGCCGACACCGACGCCGTGAGTGCCGGCTCCATCCGCCGGGTCCGCGCCAGGAAGTACCCGAACGCGTCCGGCAGCACGTGCTGGCCGTCGGCGAGCCAGCCGAGGGCCGACTCGTCGACGGGCTCCGGGTGGGACCCCTGCGACACCTGCGGCAGCTGCTGCGGGTCCCCGAGGAGGAGCAGACGCGTCGCCGCGATCGAGGACGCGATCGTCGGCGCGAGGGAGAACTGCCCGGCCTCGTCCACCACGAGCAGGTCGAGGGAGCGGCGCGGGATCGTGCCCTCGTTCGCGAAGGTCCACGCGGTCCCGCCGACGACCCCGCCCCTGCCGGTCTCGGCGCAGGACGACAGGAACGCAGCCACGGCGGCGTTGTTCTTCACGGGCGTCCACGGTGCCGATTCGACGTCGTCCGGGTCCGCTCCCGCCCGGGGCACCTTCACCACGCGGTCGGCGGGCACCCCGGCCTGCACGACCGACGCCAGGAAGTTCTCCGAGGTCGCGTGCGACTGCCCGACGACCCCGACGCGCCAGCCGTACTCGCGCACGAGCCGCGCGACGACGTTCGATCCGACGTAGGTCTTGCCCGTCCCCGGAGGACCCTGGATCGCGAGGTACGACCGGTCGAGGCCGAGCAGCGTCGCGACCACGGCCGACACCGTGTCGTCCCCCTGCACGGGGACGATCGGCCCCCGCGGCGGGACCCGGCGGAGGAGGTCGAGCGCCGGATCGGGCAGCATCGCGGGCAGGGCGTCGAGGACTTCTTGTCCCCACTCCGCGATCGCCTCGGGCTGGGGCTTCGCCCGCGGTGGTGCCGCCGGCGCGAGGGCGACCGGGAAGTCCTCGTGCGGCGAGCCGCCGACCGGCAGGCTCTCCTTCACGAGCACCTCGAAGCCGTCACCGTCCTCGAACGCGTCCAGCACGACGGCGCGGGCCGACGCGCCCTTCGAACCCGGCGCCGGAGCGGCGATCGACGGCGGGAGCGGGTCGTCGTAGACGAGGTGGGGCGTGCCTCCTGGACGGAGCCGCGAACCGGGCGCGAGCGTCCCCGACAACCGGATCTCTCGGGACTGCGACCGGGCACGCGGCAGCGTGTCCCAGTCGCGCTCGACCGACGCCCGCTCGACGACCAGCACGTCGCGGGTGTCCGCCCACTCGTCCACCGGGTTCCGCAGGCGGTCGAAGTGGTCCTGCCAGAACGTCTTCGCCTCGCGCCGGTGGTAGTCGATCGCGGCTGCGGCGAGCGCCAACGCCGTCTGGTCGGGCGTGCGGTCGAGGGCGTCGACCCCGTCGAGCTGCGCGGCGAGCGCCGTGTACACGGGGTTCGGTTCGCGGTCGACAGGGATCGGCGGGAGCAGTTCGTCCGGCTCGGCAGCGACGGGCGCGGACGAGGACGCGCGCGCTGTCGCTCGGAGCGACAGGAGCCAGTCGCGCAGCCGGAGCGTGGACCGGCAGTCGTAGGCGTTGTAGTCAGCGACCTCGTCGAGCATGTGCTGCCCGGCGGTGGCGTCACCGTTCCGGAGCTCCTCGATCGCGTCGACGTACGCCGTGATGCTGTCCGCCGCGTTCGTCACATCGCTGAGCCGCAGGTCCGAACCCGTGTACAGCGGCTCGAGCTTCTTGATGGAGTAGCTGCGGCTGCCGACCACGAGCGCCTTGCGCACGATCGGGTACAGGTCGACGAGGACCCCGGCGCGGAGCAGGTCGTCGACGGCCTCTTCACCGACGCCGTGCCGGGCAGCGAGGGACAGCAGGTGCGTCCGCTCGTACGCCGCGTAGTGGTAGATGTGCATCCCCGGGTACTGCTGCCGCCGAGCCTCGATGAAGGCGAGGAAGTCCAGCAGCGCCTGGCGCTCGTCGCGGATCGTGTGCGCCCAGAACGCCGTGAAGCGCGCCTCGGGGTCGACGAGCCCGAACAGGTAGTCGAGTCCCCAGTGGACGCCGTCCTCGGTGTGGAGCGGGTCCCCCTCGAAGTCGAAGAACACGTCGCCCGGGTCCGGCGTCGGGATCGCGTCGAGCGCTCGGGCGTCGAGCACCTCGAAGAGCGGCTTGGTCGTCCCGGTCGCCTGGGCACCGTCGGCTGCGGTCCGCGCGTGCTCGGTGTCGACCTGGAGGCGCGCCTGACGCACCAGCCGCGCTTGCGTCCCGCGCGGGAGACCGGGCACGGCCGTGGTCCGGTCCGCCAGCTCGTCGATCGTCCGCACCCCTTGCCGGATGAGCTTCGTCCGCTGGTCGAGTCGCATGCCCGCGACGAGGACCAGGTCATGGTGCTCGGCGACCTGTGTCGTGCACACGTCGCACCGGCCGCACGACGAGTACCGCGGGTCGGCCCACTGCAGCGGCTCGGTCTCGGTCATCCGCTCGGCGATCACCCGCTGCAGCTCGGCGCGCTGCGTCCGGTACACCGGCGCGATGTCGGCGAGGTCGTGCGTGGTGGTCGTGCGGTCGCCGAGCACGAGGTGGACCTGCTCGCCGGTGGGGATGCCGTGCGCCTGCATCTGCTCGGCGTACGCGGCGAGCTGCAGCAGCGCGCTGATCTTGGCGTGGCGGGCGAGCTTGGTGTCGTAGACCTCGTACTGGCCGCGGTCGTTCCGCATGATGAAGTCGGCGAAGCCGATGAAGCCCGGCGCCTCTGCCGTCGGCGGCGCGAAGAAGGTCGGTTGGTAGAGGACGTCCGCGCCGGTGCGCATCGCCTCCAGTGCGGCCGCCGCAGCCGCCGGGTACTCGGGCGGCGCCGGTCGGTCGAACTCGACGACGTCCCGGGTCTCGCGGAGGATCGCGAGGTAGTCGAGCTCGTGCTGGTCCCCCAGGCGTGCCGTGCGCTCGAGCATGTCGTCGTGCGACTCGGGCAGGGGCTCGCCCCGGCCGAGCTTCACGTCCATGCGCCGGAGGAACGCCCACTCGCAGGCCGCCCACGTCGAGAGGTCGCTCGGGCTGAGCAGGACCTGCCCGTCGCCGCCGATCTGCATGCGTCTCCCCCGTCTCCTCGGTGCCCTGCGAGCCTAGGCCCGCCCGCCGACATCACCATGCAGAAGTGAAATATGCATTGCGACATTCTGGTACTGCAGTCCATAGTGCTGTTGGATCCGCGACCGTCGCGGCTCCGTCGAAGAAGGGGAACCACATGACACGTCTGCGGCACACGATGATCGGGCTCGCTGCGACCGGCGCGCTGATCGCCGGAGGGGTGTTCGTCACCCCAGCAGCCAACGCAGCGGAAGCATCACGCACCGAGACGGACGTGATGCGCGAAGCGACGAGCCTCACTCCCACGCAGATCGATCAGGCCATCACCGAAGCGCGCGCGGTGGGCGCAGTCACGAGCACGGTGGCGACACCGGACGGCTCGGTGACGACGATCGACCTCGGGGACGGGTTCGTCTTCGACCTCGTGACGGCGCCGACGACGCAGCGCCTCGGTGCCGGCAGGGACTCCAAGGGAACCTTCGTGAGCTTCAATGCCACCGACCAGAACATGATCATCAGCGGCTCCGCGTTCGCCCTCGGCGCGGCGGTCTGCGCCGTGAGCGGCGGGACGTTCTGCGTCGTCGTCGGGGCGATCCTGACGGCTGCCACGGTCGCGATCACGGGCAGCGGCGCGATCCGCTGCGGGACGAAGCAGCTGCGGGTCTACCCGTTCGCTGGCGGCAAGGTCAAGCCGCGATGCGCCTGAGGCGTGCGAGCGCCGTGCGCCGATTCGTCACCAGCCTGCCGTTCGCGCTGATCACCAGCGTGGGCCTGGTCGTCCTCGGTTCGGTGTCGGCGACGTGGCCCGCGACCGCCGACCATTGGTACGGACCAGCACTGGCTGCGATCGCGTTGTTCCTCGCAATGGTCTCCACCGGCAGCGCGATCCGCCGCCGGAGGAACCGTCGGCCCTGAGCGACGGCACGCACAGCCCGTCGCCCGCACCGACGCCGGCGCGGGCGACGGCTGACGATCAGATCGTCAGACAGCGGCCACGCGGACGAAGCGCGGCCCCTCGTAGCCGTCCCGGGACACCCACGACGTGAAGTCCGCGAGCGACCGCACCCAGTGCCCGCGCTCCCCGTACAGCGCCTGGTAGACGACCACCGGTTCCTCGGTCTCGACGTCCCGCGCCACGAGGACCACCTCGTACTCGCCGCCCTTGAAGTGCCGGTACCGTCCAGGCGTCACGTCGTCGACCATGCTCCCGATGCTAGGGCCGTCGCGGTCCCTAGACTCGGCTCCATGACCGAGCCGGCACGCACCGAACGTGGTCTCGACCGCCTCGTGAACTTCTCCGACGCGACCGTCGCCATCGCGATCACGATCCTGATCCTCCCGCTCGTCGACCTGGCGGGCGAACTCAGCGGTGGCAGGGGCGCCGGGGACCTGCTGCAGGAGCACTGGCCGGCGCTCCTCGAGTTCTTCATCACGTTCTGGGTCATCGCCCGCTTCTGGACGCTGCACCACCAGGTGTTCGAGCACGTCCGCTCGTACAACATCCGCGTGATGCAGCTCAACTTCGTGTGGCTCGTGAGCATCGCGTTCCTGCCCTTCGCCGCGAACCTGCTCAACACCGAGGTCGAGGGCGACCGGGTCGCACACGCCCTCTACCTGGGCAGCATGGTCGTGACGAGCCTCACGCTGACCGCGATCGAGTGGGAGCTCCGCCGCTCCCCGGAGCTGCTCTCCTCGCCGCTCGGTGACTGGCGGAAGGGTCCGATCGCCGCCGTGCTGCTCGCCCTCGCGCTCGTCCTCTCGATGATCTTCCCGTCGATCGGCCTCTACTGGGTGCTCCTCCTGGTCCTGCAGGGCACGCTGGGCCGACTGCTGCCGAAGCCCCGCACCTGACCCGACCGGTTCGGACGCCGCGGCCCGCCCGCCGCGGCTCGTCACACGCGGTCATGTCGATGCTCCCGAGCTCCTGAGGACGTACCGTCGCGACATGACCGTCGCCGCAGCAGTCGCCGTCCTCGTGGGAGTCCTCGCACTCGCCACGGCCCTCGGCCTGCTCCTGCGCGCGCGGACCGGGCGGGCCCGCCCCACGCGGACGAACGACACCCGCACCACCACTGCCGATCCGACGACCGCCGACCTCGCCCCAGCCGAGGCCTTCGGCACCGAGGCCACCCTCGTCCAGTTCTCCACGCCCACCTGCGCCCGCTGCCCGGCCACCCGTCGCCAGCTCGACGCCCTCGCCGCCGAGCACCCCGGCGTCACCCGTCTCGAGATCGACCTCGCAGAACGCCCCGAGCTCGCCCGACGCTTCGCCGTCATGCAGACCCCCACGGTCCTGCTCCTCGACCGAGGCCGCGCGGTGCACACCCGGTTCGGCGGCCCGCCACGACCCGCCGAGCTCACCGCAGCCCTCGACACCGTCCTCACAGCACCAGCAGCAGCACCAGCAACGACCCCCGGAGACGAGTCCCCATGACCGCCACGAACGACCCTGCCCGCGGCATCGACCCCCGTTCCCCGAGGTTCGGCGCCGCCATCACGACCGTCCTCCTCGCGGCGACGATCGTCCTCACCCTGATCCCCACGACGTGGCCGATCGGCATCGCACTGCTCGCCGTCATCGTCGTGTTCTTCGCCATCGGCGGCATCGCCGGCATCCGCCGCCACCCCTACGGCGCGCTGTTCCGCCGGCTCGTCCGCCCGAGGCTCGGCCCGCCCGCCGAGCTCGAGGCCCCGGAACCCCCGACCTTCGCCCAGCAGGTCGGCCTCGTCATCACGGCCCTCGCCCTCGTCCTCGCGCTCGTCGGCGTCCCGTACGCGGCCCCCGTCGGTGCGGCGATCGCGCTCGTCGCCGCGTTCCTCAACGCCGTCTTCGACGTCTGCATCGGCTGCCTCCTCTACGTGTGGCTGGTCCGCGCAGGCGTCTTCCGCCAGCGGTCCGCGGTCTGATCACGGGCCAGGAGGCGCGACCCACCCCCGCGACGCAGGTCGCGTCCTCGAGGTGATCCGCGCCTCCTGGCACCCGTGCCCCGTCTCGTAGGCTGACCGCATGGGGGACCACACCACACCACTGCTCAAGAAGGTCGCGACCTACCTCGCCGACCACGAGAACTCCGGCGCGGCCGACATCATCCCCGGCTACGCGCCCCCGGCCAGCTCCCGCCCGAGCCGCCGGATCGAGGTCGGCGGACGCCTCACCCTCACGCCCGAGGTCATCTGGTTCACCGCCCACCCGCTCAACTTCGCCCGCTCCGACTTCGGGATCCCCGTCGAGGAGATCGCCCGACTCGACGACGTGTCGAGCGGCCTGCGGAAGAAGGTCCGGATCACCCTGCGGAGCGGGATCGAGCCGACCTTCCTGATGTGGGGCATCCCCCGCTTCATCGAGGCGGTGGAGCGGGCGCGCAGCGCGCTCTGAACGGACGGACTGGAGGCGCGGCTCGCCTCCGCCCAGAGGTGGCGGCGGAGGATCCCCCCACGACATCCTCCGCCGCCACGACTCGAGCGCGCAACGGCTCAGTGCGTCGCGAGCGCCTGCTCGGTCAGCGCGACCAGGTCGTCCGCGCGCAGGCTCGGCCACCCGTGCAGGAGCTCGCGCCACTCGCCCGGCAGCGCGGCCGCGCCGTACAGCGCACCCGCGAGCCCACCGGCGATCGCGGCCACCGTGTCGGTGTCGTTCCCGGTCCGGACCGCGCGGACGAGGGCGTCCTCGAGCGACGAACTCCGCTTGACCGCCGAGTAGGCGGCCTGCATCGCGGACACGACCCACCCGTTCGAGTCCGTGAAGTCGACCGGCTCGGAGTGCTCTGCCGTGACGAGCCGGTCCACCCACAGCCGACGCTTCTCGAGGTCGAGCAGGTCGAGGCCCCGCAGTACGTCGAGCTCGCCGGTGAGCACCGCGTGCCGGATCGCCACGCACCAGAGCACGCACGCGTCCCCGGCGTCCGACTCGTAGTGCGTGAGGTCGCTGATCGCCCGGGCGGCCTCGGCGAGCCGGAGCTCCTCGTCGGCCGCACCGGTCAGGTACCCGAGCACGAGCGGCGCCGTCCGCATGAGCGATCCGTTGCCGGCCGACTGCCCCTTGTACTCGTGTTCCTGCCGGGCCGCAGCGCGTGCGTGGGAGGCGACCCGCGCCTCCAGACCCGTGAGGACGTTGCGCGTCTGGATGCCGACGTCGGGCGCGGTGACGGCCCACGCTGCCCAGGCCGCGACGAGGCCGTCGAGCGCTTCCTCGGATGCCGGGTCGCCGCCGCGCGCGAGCGTGCGGAGGATCGGGACGGCCATGCTCGTGTCGTCCGTCCACTCCCCCGGAGCCCAGCCGAACGAGCCGCCGCCGGCCATCCGGATCGGGGTGGGTTCGGGGACGGCGGGGCGGAACTCGTAGCCCGCGCCGAGCGCGTCGCCCGCGGCGGAGCCGATGACGGCGCCGATCGCCCGGTCGGTCTGTTCGGTGGTCAGCATGGCCGCCTCCTCAGGTTTGCGCGGAATTGCGTAAACCCGAGTCTGCACGATCGTCGCAGTTTGCGCAAGTGTGCGTAAACTCATCGCCATGGCGAACCAGTACCGCGACGCAAGCGGCAAGCGGCTGACCGACTACCCGCGGCCGTCCGTCGCCGTCGACACCGCGGTGCTGACGGTGCCGACCGGGGGCGATCTCTCCGTCCTGCAGGTGCGCGACGCGATCGACGGCGACTGGCGGCTGCCGGGGACGTTCGTGCACGAGGGCGAGCGGCTGGCCTCGGCGGTCCTGCGGTCGCTGTCGGACAAGGCCGGCGTGACGGGGCTGGCGCCGACGCAGCTGCACGTGTTCGACGACCCCGCGCGGGACGACCGGGGATGGGTGCTATCGGTGGCGCACCTCGACGTGGTGCCCTTCTCAGCACTGTCGTCGTCGCTGAACCCGTCACAGGCGCGCCTGGTCCCGGTCGACACCGCGACGGGGATGGTGCACGGGCACGACGACATCGTGGCTTTCGCGGTGGCCTCCTTGCGGGCGTCGTACGCTGCGGCACCCGATCCGCGAGGCCTCCTGGCCGAGCCGTTCACGATGTCGGAACTGCGGCACGTGCACGAGGCCGTCCGTGGCGAGCGACTCCTGCCCGACTCGTTCCGCCGGGCGATGCTGCCGCTGCTCGTCGACACGGGCTCGCGCGCTGCCGCGGGCCCGGGCAAGCCGGCGACCCGGTACCGGCGCGCCTGAGGCCGCCTGCTTGGTGAGCAGAAACGGTCGGGTCCGAGGCGCCGACCCGACACTTTCTGCTCACGAAACGCGCCGACGAAACACGAAAGTAACTTGCAGCACTGGCGAGTGTCGGTGCAATGCGCTTTCATGGAGCGCATGACGATTGCTGACCGTACCGACCGCGCCGACGCGTTCGCCCTCGTCCGGACCCAGTCCGGCGCGATGCCGACGAGCATGCGCGCGATCGCCGACGCCGTCCTCGACGACCCCGGCACCGCGGCCACCACGAGCGCCGCCGAACTCGCCGACCGCGCCGGGGTCTCCCCCGCGACCGTCTCCCGCTTCGCCCAGCACCTCGGGTTCGCGAACTTCGCCGCACTCCAGCGCAGCATGACCCGGGCCGTCGAGCGCGGCATCCACGAGCGCCGCGAGACCGAGATCCACGCGGGCGTCAGCGTCGACGACGACGTCACCACCGTGATCGCGAAGGTCACCGAGGACGTCCGCGCCGTGATGAGCGACACCCGCGCCACGCTCGATCCGTTCGCCCTCGAAGCCGCAGCGGTCCGCATCAGCGAGGCCCGGCGGGTCGTCCTGTACGGCGTCGGCGCGAGCGGCATCGTCGCCCGCGATCTCCACCTCAAGCTCGAACGCATCGGCATCGCGAGCTCGATCGCGGATGACCCGCACAACGCCCTGACGCTCGCGAGCGTCCTCGGCCCGAAGGACGTCCTCGTCATCACGAGCCACTCCGGCACCACGGTCGAGGCGCTCGAGGTCGCCACCGAGGCCAAGATGCAGGAGGCCACCGTCGTCGCGATCACCGGCCACGCCACCTCGCCACTGACCCACCACACCGACCACGTCCTGCTGGGCGTCGCCGGCGCCGAGAGCGACCTCCGCCCCGCCGCGATGGGCAGCCGGATGAGTCAGCTCGCCATCGTCGACGCCCTGTTCATCGTCGTCGCCCAGCGCACCGACGAACGCTCCCGCCCGCTCCTCGCACGCAGCCGCCACGCGGTCCGCACGCATCACCGTTCCTGAATCGAGCACCATGCACCACCACGACGACCTCCGCGAGGAGCTGCAGCACCTCGCGACCGAGGCCACCGACTCGTCCCTCGACGACATCGACCTCGTCTCCACCCTCGAGGCTGCCCAGCGCATGAACGCGCTCGACCGCAGCGTGCCCGCGGCACTCGAGCCGTGCCTCCCGGCCATCGCCCTCGCCGCCGACTCGATCGCCGCAGCGTTCTCGCGCGGCGGCCGCCTGATCTACGTCGGCGCCGGCACGCCGGGCCGGCTCGGCGTCCTCGACGCCAGCGAGTGCCCACCCACCTTCGGCACCGACCCCGCGCAGGTCGTCGGCGTCATCGCCGGCGGTTCCGTCGCCCTCACCACCGCCGTCGAAGGCGCAGAAGACGACGAAGCAGCCGCCGTCCGCGACCTCGACGCGCTCGGCCTGACGGCCGACGACGTGGTCGTCGGGATCAGCGCGTCCGGCAGGACCCCCTACGTCATCGCGGCCATCCTGGAGGCGCGGCGCAGGTCCGCCTTGTCCGTCTCCGTCGCGTGCAACCCCGACTCGGCCGCGGGGCGGGAAGCCGACATCGCCATCGACGTGGTCGTCGGTCCCGAATTCATCGCCGGGTCGACCCGCCTGAAGGCGGGGACCGCGCAGAAGCTCGTGCTGAACATGCTCACGACGCTGGCGATGGTGCGCAGCAACAAGACGTACGGCAACCGGATGGTCGACGTGCGGGCGACGAACGAGAAGCTCGTCGCGCGGTCGTTCTCGCTCGTACAGGACGTGACCGAGGCTGCTCCGGCCGAGGTCGCTGCTGCCCTCGATGCTGCGGACGGCGAGGTCAAGACGGCCATCGCGATGATCCTCACCGGGTCGCCAGCATCCGTCGTCCGTTCTCGGCTCGCTGCTGCCGACGGCTCCTTGCGCGCCGTCATTTCCTGATCTTTCCCGTTCGTCCTTCCTTCCCCCGAGGAGCACCATCAATGACCGATGCACAGCAACTCGCACAACAGATCCTCGACACCGTCGGTGGGTCCTCGAACATCGCCGACGTCGAGAACTGCATGACCCGGCTGCGGGTCGAGGTGGCTTCTCCTTCCTCTGTTGATCTGCCCGCTCTCCAGGCCACCGAGGGGGTCATGGCCGCGATCGCCGCCGGGTCAAACCTGCAGATCGTGCTCGGGCCGGGGTTGGTGGACCGGGTGGCTGATTCGCTGGAGTCTTTGCGTGCTGCTCCTGTTCCGGGTGCGCCCTCGGCTTCGGTGTCGCCCGAGGAGCTGGCGGCGCGGGGCGCGTCGATCAAGGCATCCGCCCGTGCCCGTTCCGACGGCCGCACCATGCGTGCCATCCGTCGCATCTCGGCCATCTTCATCCCACTCATCCCCGCGCTGATCGCCTGCGGGCTCATCGCCGGGATCAACGGCATCCTGACGAACCTCGGGTGGTTGCCCGGGGTGACACCGTTCCTCGGCGTGCTGTCCTCCGGCTTCCTGTCCCTGCTCGCCGTGTTCGTCGGGATGAACGCCGCGAAGGAGTTCGGCGGGACGCCCATCCTCGGCGGGGCCGTCGGCGGCATCATCGTCGCTGCGGGTGTCGCGAACGTCACCGTGTTCGGCGAGACCCTCGCGCCCGGGCAGGGCGGTGTGCTCGGAGCGCTGGCGGGCGGCATCCTCGCCGCCTACGTCGAGCGCTTCATGCGGAAGGTCACGCCGGACGTCATCGCGCTCATCGTCGTGCCGACCGTCACCGTGCTCGTCGCCGGCTCCGTGACGCTCGGCATCCTGATGTCCGTCGCCGGCGTCGTCTCTGTCGCCATCGGCACCGCGGCGACCTGGCTGCTCGCGAACGGCGGGGCCTTCGCCGGCTTCATCCTCGGCGGGCTCTTCCTGCCGCTCGTCATGACCGGCATGCACCAGGGGCTCATCCCGATCCACGCCACGCTCATCGAGCAGACCGGGTGGACCGTGCTGCTCCCCGTACTGGCGATGGGTGGTGCCGGGCAGATCGGTGCGTGCATCGCGCTGTGGGTGCGGTTCCGGTCGAACGCCTCGCTCGTGCGGACCATCCGCGGGGCGCTGCCGGCTGGGTTCCTCGGGGTCGGCGAGCCGCTGATCTACGGGGTGACGCTCCCCCTCGGGCGGCCGTTCATCACTGCGTGCATCGGTGGGGCGTTCGGTGGCGGGGTCGTCGGGCTGTTCGACCAGCTCGGGCACTCCGTGGGGGCGATCGCCATCGGGGCGTCGGACCTGTCGCTCATCCCGCTGTTGAACGGGTCCTCTGGCTACGGCTGGGCGTTGCTCGGGTACGGGTCGGGGCTCGTGGTGGCGTACGTGGTGGGGTTCGTGGCGACCATGGTGTTCGGGGTGTCGGACTCGGTGCGGGCTGATCTGGAGGCGGAGTCGGCGGCTCCGTCCAGAGACCCGGTCGCTCCCTCCGCGCCGCTTGCAACCGTTTCCGCTGCAGCGTCAGCTGCCGAACCGGTAGGGGCTGAGCGGTGATGCGGTTGGACGCGAGCGCGTGCCAGGCAAATGCTCCGCTCGCTGGTCCTGCGGTCTCGGCCGCGGCTTCAGTCGGTGCCTCGCTCGCGTCCACGTCGTTGTACGGGTGTCCGGCTCGTGGCGGCAGTCAAAGATTCCCGGCTCGCGGCCGTCGTCGTTTCTTCCCAAACGGCTCGGCTGCTAGGCAGTTCGCCGTGGGGGTTCCTGCGGCCGATCGGGACGGCATGGGTCCGGCTCGACTTCGGGTTCTCCCCACCGAGGCTCACCCGATCGCTCGGTGCTGCCAATTGCACTCGACCCAAGCACCCTGCGCGACGCTGACCTCGCACCGTTCGCTAACCAGCACGTCGAGCTCATCGACCACTTCTCCCCGCTGAAGTGGACCGGGATCGCGCTGGCGTCCGTCGGTCGCGGTCGCCCGTTCGTTTGGGTCGTTGGTCGGGGTGTTCGTCGCGGGTGACTCCGTCCGACGCCGGGCGCTCGCGGAGGGGCCGCCGACCGTCACGGAACATTGGACAAAGCCAGTCGCTGGCGCCCTTCGACGCAGGTGTGGACGACGTCTACATGGAGATTCCGCGTCGACCGATCGCTCGCGTGCGTGCCCCCGGTCTGTCGTCGGGAACGAAGTCGTCGTGCTGGATGATATTGCGTCGCCGGGCATGCCCCCGACGGTGCTCAAAGAGCTGGCGGTTCCCAATCGGAACTCCCCGATGCTACCGAAGCGATGACCGGCAGGAGCACCGGCGGGAGTGTTTAGCTGGGATGCCGCTGGCCAAAGCGGCTCGTGAGCCGAGGCCGGCAGGGTCGGGCGCCGTGCACTTGCCGGCAGCGGGGACGTACTAGGGGAGGTGGAGGTTACGTCGCGCGATCCGCCACCCGACATTCGCGGTGCAGTGATCGGCCTACTCGTGATGACTATCACCCCGGTCGGAAGTGGAGCGCCGATTCTCGCAATCTCCTGCATGGAGGAACTTATCGAAATTGGCTGACGTCACCACGCTCGTTATCGACCATGCGAACCCATAGCTGACACAAACGCTACGCCGAGAGGGTGACCGAAAACGGCCAAGATAAAAGGAGGGAAGCCCGAGAGCACATTGCTTTTCGGTTTCACTCGTCTCGATTCACGATCCACTGCCCACGGACCTGCTCTCACCCGCTCCCCACGCCACGGGCAGCAAGGATGGGCACGCTCGCTCCCGGTGCTCAGGTCCCGGGCGCGATCCCGAGCGAGCTGCCCGCATCGGTACAGCAGTGTCGGGGGCACGCGATAAGCTAGTGGCTATGCCTTCGATGGATCCCGCCGTGCCCTTGATCGACTCGCCACTGCGCGCTGGCGAGGCGTCGCTGCTCGCAGCGGAAGGGAGCACCCGCAAGCGCCCCAAAGGAGCGTCCACGAACGAGGTTGTTCGTAGCGCTCACATTGGAGATAATGCTCCACTTTTCCGCGAGATCCTCGATCTCTTCATTCCCAAAGGAAGTCGCATCGCAGACACCACCTGGGGCAAGGGTGCTTTTTGGAGACAGGTTGACGACTTCGAGTACGAAATCCTGCCGAGTGACCTTCAGATGGGAATCGATTGCCGAGACCTCCCGTACGAAGACGGTTCCCTCGACGCGGTCGTTCTCGACCCCCCCTACATGGAGGGCCTTTTCCGCCAGAAGGAAAACCACATGGCCGGGGGCGGGTCCCACTCCGCGTTCCGAGAGCGCTATTCTGATTCGAAGGCCACCGAAAAAGTCGAAGGTGCGCCCAAGTACCACGACGCCGTTCTCGACCTCTACCTCAAGGCAGGGGAGGAGGCATGGCGAACACTCCGCAACTATGGGATTTTCATCGTCAAGTGCCAGGACGAGGTATCTGCGAATCGTCAACGACTCACCCATGTGGAGCTCATCAACGCGTGGGAAGAGCGCTTTTATTGCAAAGACCTGTTCGTAGTGGTGCGCACGAACCGCCCCGGCATCGTTCGGATGGTCAAGCAGGAGCACGCCCGGAAGAATCACTCCTACTTTCTCGTCTTTGTGAAACGGAACCCCTCCTTCCCGAAGCGAATCAGACCAACTAAGACTGAACAGGTGCGGCTGGACGCACTCCTTCAGACCCGCCAGCCGACCCCCGTGCCAAGAGTAAAGTACGAGGCTTAGTCCTCCTCAATACTCACACCAGCAAGATTCGGGTCCTGGCCGCGACTGCGGTCGATGATCACGCTGTCGAAAACTTCGAACGGGTTTCTACTGTAAGTCCTCGGATCCGGTTCTAGGTCAATCTGGATCGAAGTGCGAAGCAATCTCGACTGCTGATATGGAGTGAAGTTTGCCGCTGCGCCCCGCGTGGTGCCAAGCATCGTCGGAAGGTCGCTGTTCTTGGCGAACACGAAATCCCACTCACCAGTGAATGAATGAATATTCAGAGCCAAGACATCAAACTCGCCCACGAGCAATGAGGTCGTGGCTACCTCCGAGCCGTCGTCAAAGTATACCGTCCGGCGATCCGACGCGTCGCACTGGAAAAACGGTTGAATAAGGCCCGTACGCTTCCGTGGTCGCATGCTGGCTGATTGAATTGATTTGACTTCGATCGCAAACCGTTGACCGCGATAGGTCAGGATCAAGTCGCCCTTAGCTGTCCGATCGTGGTCGTCGGGCTTGTACAGGTCTGAAACACGCCGGTCACCGGCGAAAAACATCGACTTGCACTTGACTTCCGCGGCGTAGCCCATGACGAAACTGCGCAGGCTCGGATTGTCCGTGAGGAGCTCATCGATCTCGTCGTAGCTCAGGTCCCAGTCTTCCAGAAAGCCCACGGGCCACCCCTCCATATGTTGAGAATTCAACACTTAGCCTACTGGAGAGGAGAAAGCGAGGACAAATTTGGCTGTCCCAAGTTCGGGGGGGCGCTTACGCCTCTTGACGCAGAGAGCCCAGAGCGATGAAGCTGAAGTCCGCGTCCTCCCAGATCGCGCTGCCGGCCCGCAAATGACCGAGCGTCACGCGCAAGCGCTGCACCGGCGTCCTCGGCCGGATTCGAACGTCGTGACCGGTGATCCGAACGACACCGACCTCCCGCACGCCGCTGAGGCCGTACTCGTCGGTTGCTGGCTCGCCAAGGGCAGCGAGGCCGTTACCGTCGCTGATGACCTCGATCTGGTCGTCCATCGTGGTCTCCTGATCTTGGTTGTTCGCCGAAGCGTTCTCGCGCCAGGGCAGCCAGATCGGGATCAATCGCCCACCGTTCGTGGAGGCGATGATCTGTGGCTACTCGTCTGAGGAAGGCGCGAAGGCGCTTCGGGTCGACCTGCAGCTCTCGGGCGAGATCTGGCGCGGTGATCGTCATGCTGCAGACTCCTCTGCGGCTGCGCCCGGAAGTTGGGCGACGAACCATCGCAGTGCTTCGACGACCTGCTCACGCGGAGCAGGCTCGGTGAGTACCTCAATGGGGAACGACGGCCGCTTGTCGATCCGGGCGGCGGGGAGGTTGATCCCCAAGACGGCGTTGAGTCGCGCCCGGAACTCCCCGCGAAGAGCGACGTCGTCGAACGGTGGTCGGTCGCGCAGGTACTGGAACACTACTTCGACGGTGCCGCTGATCGGGTAGATCGTGAACGGCCAGTGCGACTTCTCTGCGCCGTCTCGCCGTGGCGCGGTCATGAAGGCACTGATCTCCCGGTTCGAGCCGTACTCGACGGTGCCTCCGATTTCCTTCCAAGCGTCGAACAGTTCCGTGACGCCGTGCACGATGCTCGGCGGGTTCGCGGTTGCGAGCTGCCCCAGGAACGAGCGGTCGGAAGTCGTGTCGGTGCCCTCGAATCCCTCTGCGACCAGCCCGATGAGTTCGGCGAGGCCGGCGGTCGAGATCCGAGCAGACTCATCGGCTGCGCCGTTCGGCCCGAACTGCAGACCCTCCATCTCGAGAACGGCCCGCGGGTCGCGGTCGTCGTCGGCCTCCAGCCAACGGAAGCCCGGAGAGATGGTTCCTCCGCCCTGCAGGACACGATGCGCACCCGCGACCGGAACGCTGCTGAGGTGGTTGCCGAGCGGTACTGGATGGGTCCCGATGAGCGCCGCCACATCGCCGTACGACGACCACCGACCAGCGGGGATCGCCATGATCGCCTGGTGGACGAGCGACCAGTCGCGCCCGGTCGCTTCGGGCGGGATGCGTTCGTCCGGACCAGACCACTGCTCGATGATCCGGTCAGCGAACCATTCGCCACGACCACGGATCTGCTCGCGGCCCCAGACCGCAGCCTCGAGCACGCGTTGGTTGAGCGCGCTGTAACTGCTGTTCCGGTAGTCCTCCTGCTTCGAGGCGAACGACCGGTTGCTCAGCTCGGAGTTGTAGCCGGTGAGCGTGAGGTTCCCGAGCTGGTGGACGAGCTGCTCGTGGACCTCCTCTACTGTTTCATCGTCCCCGAGGTCTACCTCAAGTGCTGCTCGCCACTCAGGCGTCAGGGTCTGGGGAAGGATGTGCTCGATCGTCGACTTCTCGACGTCGACAGGCTCCTTCGGGTTGCGTTCCTCCTGCACCCACTTGAGGATGAGCTTCTGCTGCGTGCGGAGGCCACGGAGGTAGAACGGCTGGGTGCGGATGGCATCACGGATCTGGTCGTCGGTTGCGAAGTACTTCCGGCCCGTCGAGAAGTAGTCCAGGAGCACACGGTCGACCGGGCGGTCGTCGATGACTCCACAAGCCTGCAGGATCGTGCGGTTCAAGCCTTGTCCAGGTCGACCGCCGATCGTCCGCCGCACGATGTACGACTCGATCGCGGCGAGCGCGCCGGCGACCTCTTCCGCGCTGCTCGTGCCGGCCGCGCGGCGGGCGATCAGCCGGAGCGTGAGCGGCACAGTGGTCGTCGATCCCCACTCCGCGAGGTGCTGCAGATGTTTCCGGAGGGCCGGTTCGGGCTCGAGCGACGGATCTCGGATGACGGCGAGCTGTTCGGAGAGGCGGCTGAACCGCTCGATCTCCTCGAGGATCTGCTCGTCCTCCATCTTCGCGAGGCGAGCCTGCTGGTAGCTGTAGATGTCGCCTTGCTTCAAGAGCGGCTCGTCGGCCACCGCATCGAGCCAGAAGATGAGTTCGAGGTCGTCCCCGGTCAGACGACGTTGCATCGGCAGCCACCAGGACGAGTACACGGATTCGCCACGCGATCCGAGCCGCATGAACAGGTAGTTCCGCACCAGGTCTCCCTGGGTGAGCCGGAGTCCGGTGTTGTTGAGCGACTCAAAGATCCGGTAGACGTTGTCCTCGTCGCGAGCGGTGATCGACACGAAGGTCAGGCCGCCGAGCACAGCCTCGCGGATCCGCTCGATGTCATGTGGGTCGTCCGGATCATCTGCGAGCTCGAGTGCTCGGCGGAAGAACGAGTAGGCCTGCCCCACGCCGGAATCCGAATCAGCGCCGACTGCGCCGTCCACAACAGCGCGGAAAGCGTCGCGGTCCGCCTGTGTCGGCAGGAGCTTCAATCGTGCGTCGCCCGGCTTGAACCGATCGGCCACGTACTGTTCGTGGATGCTCTCCGCGAGCATCGGCTGATCCTTCTGGTGGATTCGGAGGTAGTCGCGCAGCGCACACAGCAGGATCGACAACGTCGTCAACCGCTGTTGACCGTCCACGACCAAAAACTCCATGCCGGTCGGGACGATGGCGCCGGTCGAGAGCACGAGGGACCCCATGAAGTGCGTTGCACCCGGGTTCGTCCGGCGTGTCTCGGCGAGTTCGAGGATGTCGCTCCAGAGGCGATCACGTTGGCGTCCTTGCCACGCGTACGGCCGTTGGTACAGCGGCACCAGGTACTGCTTCGGGCCCCCGAGCAGCTCCTGCAGCGTCGTTTCACGCACGTCCATGTGTATCCCCTCAGTCGTCTGAATCCTAGGGACAGAAGCCAGCTGGATTCCACGCCCCACGTGAGGGACTTGCGGAACCGCACAATCGATGCGGAAGTCCGCCCGCCACCCCACAACGGGTACTCCCGCCCACGCTCCCCACCCACGAGGATGGTTCAACACCACTCGTCTCGGGGACGACGAGCGGCACCGAGGACCAGGGACTCCCCGAGGGACAACACCATGACGATCGCCGGGGAATCGGCCGGTGTCGAAGCACGCCGCCAACGCAGTCACGCACAGGAACTCCGCCGCCAGGCACACGACGCCGAACAACGCGCAGCCCGCTTCGAGATCGCCGAACGCACCGAGAGCGAGACCGCCCAGCTCCTCGCCCCACTCGCCGGCATCGGCTACCACCTCCTCGCCGACCGCCGCTGGCCCGGCAGCCGCACGGCCCAGGTGGACATGGTCGTCGTCGGCCGGGCTGGCGTCTTCATCGTCGACACGAAGGCGTGGCGCGAGGTCGCGGTCCACGGCGACCGGATCACCCGCGGCCAGGAGGACGTCACCGACGACATCGCCCGCCTCGCCGACCTCGCGTACAGCACCGAGGCCGCCCTCGCGGACATCGGGCTCGCACCGGGCGAGGTCCACGCCGTCGCAGCACTCGCCGGCCAGAAGCGCATGCATGCCCGCGTCGCGTCCGTCGACGTCATCGGCACGCACGACCTCGTCGGCCACATCACGAAGCGCGGCGCACGGCTCTCGGCGTCACGCGTCGACGAGGTCCTCGCGGCGATGCTCACCCACTTCCCCGTGATCGGCGACGACGCAGCTGCACCGCCGCAGATCGTCGTCCCCGCAGCCGTCCTCCCCCGCGAACCCGCACCGACGATCCCCGCGCTCGACGACGAGCTCACGGACCAGCTCCTCGACGGCGTCCTCGAGGCACCCATCGAGGACTGGATGGCCTTCCTCGACCCCGCCCAGGCGAAGCTCGTCCGCCGCAGCTTCAACGGCCCGGCACGCATCCGCGGCGCCGCCGGAACCGGCAAGACCGTCGTCGGCCTCCACCGCGCCGCCTACCTCGCACGCTCGACCGGCGGCCGCATCCTCTTCACGACGTTCATCGGCACCCTGCCGAAGGTCCTCGAGTCGCTCCTCGAGCGCCTCGCGCCCGACATGGTCGGTCGCGTCGACTTCCTGGGCGTCCACGCGTTCGCCACGCGCCTGCTGAAAGAACGCGGGATCGCGTTCCGTACGCCCGGACGGGAGGCGCGGCTCGCGTTCGACGACGCATGGAACGCGATCCGCGCCTCCAGTCCACTGCGGTCCTCGCGTTTCTCGCGCTCCTACTGGGAGGACGAGATCAAGCACGTCATCAAGGGGCGCGGCCTGACGCGCTTCGACGAGTACGCCGACCTGGCGCGCGTCGGGCGCAAGCACGCACTGCCCGTGGAGACGCGGCAGGCCGTGTGGGACCTGTACGAGGCGTACTCGCGCGGGCTGCGCGAGCGGCGCGCGCACGACTGGGAGGACATCGTCCTCCTCGCGCGCGACGCGGTCGCGGCGGTACCGCTCGAGCGGTACGACGCGGTGATCGTCGACGAAGCGCAGGACCTGTCGTGCGCGATGGTCTCGCTGATGCACCACCTCGTCGGGGATCGCGCGGACGGGCTGACGCTCATCGGGGACGGCCAGCAGACGATCTACCCGGGCGGGTACACGCTCGGCGAGGTCGGCATCAGACTCTCCGGGCGCGGAGTCGTGCTCGACGTGAACCACCGCAACACCGCGGAGATACTCGAGTTCGCGAAGGAGATGGTGGCGGACGACCAGTTCGTCGACATCGAGGGCGTGGACGGCGTCGGTGACACGGTGTCGGCGATCTCGCGGTCGGGGCCGGCGCCGGCGTTCCACCGGTTCTCGAGCCGGGCCGAGCACGACCGCTCGATGATCGCGCGGCTGAGCGAGGTGCTCCGGCTGATCGGGACGGGGCACGGGGACGTGGGGATCCTCACGGCGACGAACCGGCAGGCGGACGACGTCCGGGGTGTCCTGCGGGATGCCGGCATCCCCGTGATCATGCTCGACGAGTACTCCGGCAGGACATCCGACGCCGTACGGGTCGGCACCGTGAAGCGGGCGAAGGGGCTCGAGTTCAAGCAGGTGTTGCTGGCGCACGTCGATCGTCGGCTGCTGGATCCGGTGACGGGTGAGCCGTCCGAGACGGATCGAGAGCGGCGGGAGCGCGGCCGGCGGGAGTTGTACGTGGGGATGACGCGGGCGCGGGACGGACTGTGGGTCGGGGTGCGGAGTGGCGCACCGCGAAGCCGCTGAGCCGACTGCGAGCAGAAGAGCAGGCCACCTGAGCGCGACCGACATCTGATATTGTCCCGGGTGGAGGGGCAACATTGGGGAATCTCATCATCGACCTCGCAGCCATGGACGCAGCGAGCACGAGCATCAAGGGGATCAGCGCAGCGCTGGACGAAGCAACGGGAGCTGCTGAAGCCCGGGCGGACTTCGGGAGCGACGCGGTCGCAGCGGCTCACGACGAAACGTCTACGTCACACGACCGATCTGTGCAGGCAATAGCGGAGATGACGGACACCATCGGCGAGTGGGTGCGTTCGGCAGCCGAGGAGTTCATGCGCCGCGACGCTGACCTCGCGAGCGACGCCGGATGACGGCCGATCCGACTCGCGGCGCTCCGGCATCGATCAGGGCCACCGCGCGGCACCACGAAGCACGGGCCCAGGTGCTCCGTGATGAGCAAACTCGACTGGAGCGGACAGCGGCAGGCTTGAGTGCCAGTGAATGGTCTGGTTCGGCCAGACAGCGCTTCACGTCAGCGGCTGAAACGCTCGGACCGTCCTACGCACGGACGGCCGCTCTCATCGAGCACCTCGCGGAGACGCTCTCGCGCTACGCCGACGAGGTCGAGCGCATTCAGGACGAAGCTGCCCGAATCCGCTCCGCGCAGGACAGTGCTGCAAAGGAGAGGGATCAACTCGTCACGGACCGCTCTCGACTCACCGAGTCGGTCGATGCCGGGACGGACGTGGAAGCCGATCACGTCATGCTTCGCGGAGTCACTGAGGCACTGATGCAGCAAGACACCGTAGACGCTCAACTCTCCACACGTTGGGAGGAGCTCATCGCTGAGCGGACCCGCCTCGACGACGGAACGGCCGCGAAGCTGTCCGACGTCCAATCCGTCGGCATCGTCGCTGTACGAGCACGCTCAGTGGGGCGGATGTCGGACCGTCAGCTCCTGAGTTGGTTGAGCTCGTTGACCCCTGACCAGATAGTCGCGCTGCGCGGCGATCCCGCGATAGCTGACCGGCTTGATGCGGTATCGGATCCCGAGCTGATCGCTGACTGGTGGTCCTCAATGGGCGGTTCTCACGAGCGGGGAAGCAGCGACGGGCACTCTTCCGAGCAGGACGCCCTGATCGCGGCGTTCCCCGCCGTGATCGGCAATCTGAACGGCGTCGCTTACTGGGCGAGGGACCGGGCGAACCGCAAGCAACTCACGACGCTCATCGCGTCCGCGTCCGGCGTGGACCTCGCCGCGTACAAGAACATCCGCGCGTCGCTCGGCAAGTACAAGGGTGTCCAGCTGACCTCGCTCGTCCCACACCACCCTCCACTTGCCGCTGTTTCGATCGGTGATCTCGACAGGGCTCACGATGTCACCTACCTCGTCCCCGGGATGGACTCCGACACGAGGAACATGACGGTCGTGGAGCGAGCCGCCTACAACCTCCGGGTCCGCCAACAGGACTACGTCGGCGACGCAGCAGTCGTCGCGTGGATCAACTACGAGACCCCGACAACGAAGACGGTCCTGCACGGCGATCTCGCTCGGGCAGGCAGCGAACGACTCGGTCAAGACCTCGCAGGCTTCAATGCTGCCCGTGGCTCGACCAAGGGAACGCTGAACGTGGTCGGACACTCCTACGGGTCGACGACGTCCTCGCTCACTCTCGCTCACCGTGACTACGGGGTCGACTCGTACGTGACCGTTGGATCAGCAGGACTGGAACGCGAGATCAAGACCGCCAACGACATCCACTCCGATCAGGTCTTCGCCGCACAGGCGCCGCGTTCGATCCCGGGCCTACCGGGCGACAACTGGTCGTGGATCGGGCAGGCTTTCAGCATGACTCGCCGAGATCCAGCCAGCCCCGCGTTCGGCGCAACCTACTTGCCGACAGCTGGTCTCCCGCATGACCCGACGATGAACGGCGTGAATCGTCACGATCCGATCTGGAACAACGCGACCGATCACGCCGGGCAGTACGGGTACTTCGACAAGAACACCGAATCGCTCGACAACATCGCCCGCGCGACCACCGGGAAGCTCACGGACCGATGAGCACACGCACCGTCACAGCGATCCTGGCCTTGGTGAGTACTTCGGTGCTGCTGGCCGGATGTACGCAACAACCGAAAGGCAGCGAGATGGACGCCGAGCAGGCACGAGACGGCATGGTCAGCCTGGTCAAGCAGACGATGAAGGCTGCCGGCGGTGATTGGACCGCGCTCTCAGACGGACCCGCATCGTCGGAGTGCTCGACGGGCAACGACAGCTCAGGCGTCACGTTCTCGTGGGACCAGGAGCGGACCGGCGCTACGGATCCAGAGTCGCTCGTCCGTGCGGTCGCGAAGACGTGGAAGCAGCACGACTACGACGTCACCATCAAGCAGGACACGATCGACGACGGTCGGCCGCTCTGGTCAGCTGTCACCACAGGTCAGGCGGTCGAATCCATCTCGGTCAATGCCAGCCCGCGACGCGTCTCGATCGAGGTCCAGTCGGCATGCGGGACTGGCGACATCGCAGACTACGAATAATCGCCGGCGCCGACAGACGAGAGACGCGGCACCAACCAGCACCGCGCCTCCTGACCTTCACGCTCTCGTCACCTCACCACGTCAACACGAACCGCCCCCGCGTCCCCCCAGCCTCGACCCGCTCATGCGCCTCCCCAGCCCGCGAGGCCGGCAACACCTCCGCCACCCGCGGCGTCACCGTCCCACTCTCCACCGCATGCCGCAGCTGCTCGAGCTTGTCGAACGACCGGTACTCCGCGAACACGGCGATCCGCTCGAACCGGATCCCACGAGCCCCGTTGCCCTCCCATCCCCGCACGTCGAGGAACACTCCCCCGTCGCGCACGGCATCGACCACCGAAGCCCGCTGCACCGCAGCATCGGCGAGCGCATCGACCCCGTCCGGCACGAGGCCACGCACCGCAGCAGCGAACCCGTCTCCACGCTCCACGATGTGCGACGGCCCGAGCGACCGGACCAGCGCGTCGTCCGCAGGAGCAGCATCCGCGATGACGGTGAGCCCAGCGGCGACGGCGAGCTGCACGACGTAGTTCCCGAGCAACCCCGCAGCCCCGGTCACGGCGAGCGTCTGCCCCGGAGCGAGCCCCGCCCGCGAGAGGATCTGCAACGCCGTCAGCCCGTTCATCGGCACCGTGGACGCGAGCGGAAGCGACGTCCCCCGAGGGATCCGCGTGAACGACCCGACCGGCGCGACGAGCTCCTCGACGTACGCACCGCCGTGGGCGCTGAGCGGCAGCGCGATCGCCATGACCTCGTCGCCGACCTCCCATCCGGAGACATCGGGCCCGACCTCGTCGATGACCCCGGCTGCATCCATCCCCGGCACGTACGGCGGCGACGCCTGCGAGCTGTCCCGCTGACCGGCACGCACACCGGTGTCGGTCGGGTTCACGGCGAACGCCTGCACCCGGATCCGCACGGACCCCGCACCGGCGTGCGGCTCCGGCACCTCGTGGACGGCGAGGGCCTCCGGCCCTCCGAACTGTTCGACTCCTACGACCTTCACCGTTCCGGTCTACCGGACGACGCTCAGCCGTACCCAGCGAGCGGGCCGGTGGCGGTGGTCGGGACGCACCATCCGTCGGACTGGAGGCGCGGATCACCGCCGCCCCGCGCCTCCAGTCCGGCACTGGGCCGGCTACACGGCGGGGGCGAGCGCCAGCTGCTCGCGCGCCACCACGGCGTCGGCGGCCGGCGGCCGGCCGTACGCCTCGCGGTAGTCCCGCGAGAAGTGGGAGGCGCTGCGGTAGCCGACGGCGGCCGCGGCGCGGGCGGCGGTGTCGGCGTGCAGGACCATGCGGCGGCGCGCCTCCCCGAGTCGGGTCCGCTTGAGGTACTGCGCGGGTGACATGCCGGTGGCCTGCTTGAAGCGGGCGAAGAGGGTGCTCTCGCTGACCCGGAGTTCGCGGGCGAGGCGCTCCATCGTCCACGGTTCGTCCATGCGCCCGGTCAGGAGTGCGGTTGCCGCCGTTACCAGTCCGGCGTCGGCTCCGGCTCGGTCGAGTGCGGCGGTGATGCGTGGCGCCTGCGCGGTCTGCAGCAGGCGGAGGACGACCTCGCGCGAGACGAGGGGGAACAGGACGGGGATGTCCTCGGGGGCGTCGAGCAGCGCGAGCAGTCGGCTGACGGCATCGGCGAGCGGGGCCGTCCACGTGCCGAGTCGTGGGAGGTCCGTGCTGCTCGTGCTGGTGGTCGTGCTCGACATCGACGCGACGACCTCGCCGACGACGACCGGGTCGAGCTTCCAGACCGCCGAGACGAAGCCGTTGCTCCCTGCCGTGTCGATCACCCCGGCGACCACGGGCAGGTCCACGGGCGTGATGATGAACCGCTCGCGGCCCCAGACCTGGTCGTCGTCCCCGACGATCGAACGCTTCCGGCCGCGGAGGACGACGGACAACGACGGGACGTACCGCCGGTCGAAGAGTCCGGTCGGCTCGTGGACGCGGGAGACGGTCAGGCCGAGTGCTTCGGCCCGCTGCACCGAGGCGGGACGGGCGACGGTGTCGACGGTGGACGCCCGGTCGAGCACGGCGGCGTGCCGCGAGGCCACTTCCACCGCGCGGTCGAGGTGCTGCGCTGCGCGATCGTCCACGTGCCCACGCTACGCAGTTCCCCCGGCGCCGAGGAAGTCGTGTCCCCGGCGTGGAGGAACTCGTGCGGGATCCGGCAAGGTTCCCGCTGGATCCGGCAAGGTTCGGGGCTGCCCGGGGATCGAGCATCGATGCATGACCACTGCACCCCGCGACCAGACCACCGTCCGCACTGCCCTCGTGACCGGCGCCTCGAGCGGCATCGGCGAGGCCATCGCCCGCGAGCTCGCTGCCGCCGGCATGACCGTCGCGGTGCACGGCCGCGACGCCGTCCGCACGCGTGCTGTCGCCGACGGCATCGAGCGCCGGGGTGATCGAGCCCTCCCGATCGTGGCGGATCTCTCCGCTGATGCTCCCGACGTCCGGGCGTTCGCCGCCTCGGCCCGAGAGCTGCTCGGCGGTCACGTCGACGTCCTCGTGAACAACGCCCGCGTCTACCCCGGCGGTCCGACGGAGTCCCTGTCCGACGACACCGTCGACGCGCTGCTCGCGACGAACATCCGCGCACCGCACGTCCTCGTGGCCTCGCTCGCTCCAGCGATGGCAACGCGGGGGTCCGGAGTCGTCGTGAACATCGGCTCGTGGATGGCCCGGGTGGGTGTGCCGTTCATGGCGCTCTACCCGGCGACGAAGGCCGCGGTCGAGCAGCTGACCCGGGCGTGGGCGGCCGAGTACGGGCAGCGCGGGGTGCGGGTCGTGACGGTCGCACCGGGGGCCACGGCGACGCCGGGGAACGCGGACTCGGCGGACGCGCTCGCGGCGATGACGCAGGGGACGCCCGCGGGGGTACCGGTGCAGCCGGTCGACATCGCCCGCGCCGTCCGGTGGGTGGCGTCGGACGAGGCGGCGTTCGTGAACGGCGGGACGCTCGACGTCGACGGTGGGATCGCGTCCACGCGCCTGCGCTGAGGGCACATCGCTGCCCGTCAGGGTGCCCCGGACGGGATGCAGTCGCTCTCGACGAGGAGCACGTTGTCGGTCCTGAGCCACGAGATCGTGGCGTCGGCGGAGTAGACGCTGAGGTCGAGGCGGCCGTTCTGCTCATCGAACCCGGTGCGCTCACCCTCGGTGTCCCACGAAGCCCGGAGCGCCTTCTCCGCACTTGAGCGATCGACCTCGTCCCCGAGCCGGATGCGCTCGTGGAAGGCCCGACAGGTGTTGCCCGCGGCGGTTGTGCCGCTCGTGGACCAGGTGCTCGTCCGTACCGCGCTCGGCGCCACTTCGAGCAGCTGCAGCGCATCGTCGACGTACTCCTGCATCTCCTGGCCCGCTTCCTCGGCCGATCCGGGCCCGAATCCGGAGTCGACGTCGTCGAGCTCGTCCAGCCGCTGCTGTTCCTGGTACGCGTCCGCCTCACGCGCGGCTCGCGGCAGGACGTCGAACGCCGGCACGACGACGAGCAGCACGACTGCGACGAACCCGAGGCCCGCGACCACCGTCGCTCCCGATGCCGCCACCTCGAGCACTCGATCACGGAGCGCTCGGATCCCGGCGATGAGCGCTGGGACCGTGGCGAGCAGGCCGATCACGATCGCCACGATCTGCGGTCCGGCCGCGGCCCCGCCGTCGCTCGTCGATCGCCACGCGTAGCTGATCTGCACCACGAACGACAGGAAGAGTGCGATCAGGACTCCGATCGGCGCGACGACGATCCCGAAGATCAGCCGGTTGCGCCGGAGCCGCAGGTCGTCAGCCGTCGCGCTCTCCCCGGCGGTGGACTCGGGTTCCCCGGCCGTCACCGGTAGTCGTCCGGGTCGCCGAGGACGCAGCGCGAGTCCACGTTGACGTGCGCGCGGACCTTGGTGGCTGCCATCGAAGCACGGGGCTTGCCGTCGGCTCGCGCCACCACGGCGTAGACCTGACCGGTCTCCGGGTCCATCTCCGTCTGTGTCTTCGACAACTCGTAGCCCTCGCGCTCCCAGTGCTCACCTGCCTGTGCCACGAGCGTTCGAGGATCGTCCGGAGCGTCCACCTCGACGTAGTACCCGAACTGCACGGCCCGCACCCCATCGATCCGACAGTCGTACGCGGCTGCCTTCGGCACCTCCTGCGGCCACGTGTCCGGAGCCAGCGCGAGCACCGACCGGAATTCGATGATCGCTTGCGATTGTGCCTCTTCGATCGTCATGGGCTGTCCCGCTCTCGTCGTCCCGCACCCGGAGAGCGCGAGGCTGGCAGCACCGGCGAGCGCCGCGAGGGCTCGGCCCGGGCGGCTCACACCACCCACGTCATTCGTCGTAGTCGTCGACGGACCCGCTGGCGCACGGCGACGTGATCCGCACGACGACCGAGGTCGCGTTCACCTGGTAGGCGGCACCTGCGGCCCCGTCAGCATCGGCCGTCGCCGAGTAGAGGATCCCGCCCTCGCCGCCGAAATCCTTCTGCGACGGTTCGACAGTCAGCCCCTCGGACTTCCACAGGCGCTGGAACGTCTGTGCGACCGATCGGGCATCCGTCTCGGTCTTCACCGGCACGAAGTAGCCGAAGCGGACGCCGCCCGGGCACTTCTCGGCAGACGGTTCCGGTGTCTCCGGCCACGGCACGTCGACTGCCGCCTCGGTCTTCAGCAGCAGTTCCACGGCCGCGGCCTTGGCTTCCTTCGGTGTCGGCATCGATTGGCCCCCTCCAGCGCATGCCGTCACGCCGAGGGCGACGAGCGCCCCCACGACGATGACGATCTCCGTCTTCCACTGCACCCTCACGGCTGCGTCACCTCCGCCACATCGGACAGCGTAGGGGTACCGATGTCCAAGTACCCTCGGTCTCCTGATCCCTGTCCCGCGGTGAGTCCGTGGATGTTCACGCGGTGTGTCCCGGTTGTGTCGATCCTCGTCACCCCGTCGAAACCGTCGGCGGGGTCGAGCCGGTGCGGGAAGCTATACTTCCGTCCGATGTAGGCGATGTCGCCCTTCTCTGCTGCCTGGGCCGCGTACATGTGGTCAGCGTGCGTGGCTGCCGCGTCAGGTACGGAGGACGGGATCCCAGCGGAGCCGAGGGTGACGAACGAGTGGACACCGAGATCGGGATTCCGGGCGAGCGTGAGTGCCGTCGTCGTGGATCCGTACGAGTGCGCGATGACGTTCAGTTGCGCGTCGGGCCGTACAGCGCGGAAGGCGACCAGGTCGGAGGCGAGCTTGGATGCCCCACGGTCAGCGTACGTCTCGCCCAGAACGCCGAGGTTGCCTGTGCTGGCTGCGTTCGGCGGTGCCTCGTACCCGATCCAGGACACGATCGCTGTGTCGGCCCCGACCTGCTGCTGCGTCGCCAGGACGTTCGCTCCGGCTCGCATGTACTGGGTCGTGTCAGCGAGCGATGACCCCATGCCCGGCACGAGGAACGACACGCCGTCGGCCGTGTCCAGGTCGCCGACGGAGAAAGCACCGAGCGGGGGCGCGCCATCGTGGAACGTGATCATCTGCCGGGGAACCTGGTCCACCAGGTCGAGTTGGGTACGGGCGCCGGCGCTGAAGTTCTTCAGCTGGTCGTACCGCTCCTGCGCCGAGATCAGCTCCCGTTGGGCGGCAGCCTGCGCAGCCCGCCCGACCGCCTTCCCGTACTTGTCCTGAGCATCGCGCAGGGCGCCGCTCGCCTGCGCGTACGCCCGCTGCGCACTCAACCGGTTCGCCTGGTCCCGCGCCCAGTACGGCACGCCGTTCAGGTTCCCGATCACCGCCGGCAACGCCGTGATGAGCGCGTCCTGCGCCGCCGAGTGCTCGCCGGCGGACCCCCGGCCACCGAGCCCGTCCCACCACGCCTGCACGGTCTCTAGCGGCATCCCGGCGAGCCGATCGGCGACCGACGGGTCCTGCGCCGCCAGGACCTCGGGCGGCATCGCGGCGACGGCAGCGAGGAAGTCGGCGTCGCTCATCCTGCCGAGCGTCCCCGAGTACGAAGGCGCCACGCCGAGGACGTCGGTGGCGGACAGCCCGGCCGACGCAGCACGGTCCGCCGTGGCCCGTCGTCGGACGAGTGCATCCCACTCGGCATCGAGACGGGATGCGGTCGCTGCGAGGTCGTCCGCGTCGGACTGCAGCCGGCGAGCCTGTCGCGCGTCGGCGTCGGTAGCGTCCTTCGCCGAGACGGCCAGCTTCGCCGCGGAGAGGGACAGGGCGGTGATGGCCGAGTCCATGGCGGTGGTCAACTGGGACGCACGGATGCGCTCGGCCTCGTCCTGGATCCGCTGCACTTCGTCGGCGTAGGTACCGAGCACGTCGATGGCGGCGTCGAGTCGACCGATGATGCGCTGTGCTGCGGGTGCGATCGTGCCGACGGTGGCGGAGAACCGGTCCTTCGACGCGCCCTCCCAGTCGGCTGCGTCATCGGCGGCACGAGCAACCGTCGTGGCTCCGGTGCGGAGGTCGTCCTGGCGGTCGGCGAGTGCGCGGGAGAGCTTCGTGACGGCGGCCGGGTCGCCGGCGAGCGGGTCGGCCGTCATCCCGCACCCCCGGCCTTGCCCGCGAGGTCGTCGTCGGCGTCCTGCACGAGCGACTTCGTGTCGTGCGCGTACTGCCCGAGCGTGCGACTGGTGTCGCCCAGCCACGCGGCCGATCGCTGCTGCGCGGCACGGAACGTCGCGAACGCTGCGGCCACGTCATCGGCGCCGAATGCTCCGCCGTCGGAAGGCATCGGAGCCTTGCGGAACGTCTCCGTCGCCGAGTCCAGGGCGTTGTACACACCGTCGAGCGTGCTGTACGAGACCCGCAGGTCGGCCATCGTCTCCCCCTTCCGACGTCGCACCCACCGCGACGCCCCCACCGGCAACATATCACGCGCGTTGCGGGACGCAACCAGCCTGTGGACGACCGGTGCACGGCCAGGCCGCACCGCGCCTCCAGTCCGTCGGGCCATCCTCCGATCGGAGGATGCGACGACCACCGCACCGGCCGATCCCCTCATCGCATCCAGCGGCCAGGCTGGACCCATGCCCGACACCCCCGCCATCGAGGTCCACCACCTCACGAAGCAGTACGCCACCGGCAAGCGCGCCGTGGACGACGTCTCCTTCGACATCCCCCGCGGCGAGACCTTCGCGCTCCTCGGCCCGAACGGCGCCGGCAAGACCACCACGGTCGAGATCCTCGAGGGCTACCGCACCCGCACCGACGGCGACGTCCGGGTGCTCGGCCACGACCCCGCCCGCGCGAGCCGCAGTCACAACGCACGCATCGGCATCGTCCTGCAGACCAGCGCCGAGTCCCCCAACGTCACCGTCGCGGAACAGCTCCGGCACTTCACGACCTTGTACCCGCGGCACCGCAGCGTCGAGGAACTCCTCGAGAAGACCGGGCTCGAGCCGCAGCGCAACACCCGCATCAGCAGACTGAGCGGCGGCCAACGGCGCCGCGTCGACGTCGCCCTCGGCATCATCGGCCGCCCCGAGGTCCTCTTCCTCGACGAGCCCACGACCGGCTTCGACCCGGAGGCCCGGCGCCGCTTCTGGGACCTCATCGACGAGGTCAAGCGCGAGGGCACGACGATCCTCCTCACCACGCACTACCTCGACGAGGCCGCACACCTCGCCGACCGGGCAGCGGTCATCGCCGACGGCCGGCTGCTCGACATCGCCCCGATCGACGAGATCGGCGGCGCCGAGGCCCGCACCCCACGAGTCAGGTGGCGTGACGACGTCGGCGAACCCCACGAACGGCGCACGAACGAACCGACCGCCCTGATCCGGAGCACCCCGGAACCCATGCATGACCTCGAAGTCATCCGCCCGTCCCTCGAGGACGTCTACCTCGGAATGGTCGGCCACCGATGAGCACCGCGACGACGAACACGACCACCACGAACGCCGCCACGATCGGTGCGCACCGCATCGGCTACGAACTCCGCTCGTACTTCCGAGCCCCCGACGCCGTCTTCTTCACCTTCCTCTTCCCCATCGTCATGCTGGCGCTGTTCTCGGTCGCGTTCAGCAGCGCGCCGGACATCCAGGCCGGCCCCAACGTGAGCGTCGACTACGCCACGTACTACCTGCCCGGCCTGGTCGCGACGGGCATCCTGCTGTCCGGCACGCAGTCCCTCGGCGTCGACATCGCGGGCGAACGCAGCGACGGCACGCTGAAGCGTCTGGGCGGCACACCCCTGCCGGTGGTGAGCTACTTCATCGGCAAGATCGGCATGGTCCTCGTCACGACGGTCGTGCAGACCGCCCTGCTGCTGGCGATCGCGAGCCTCGTCTTCGGTGTGGACCTGCCCACCGACGGCGGCGCGTGGGCGCACTTCGCGGGCATCATGTTCCTCGGGGTCGCGACGAGCTGCGTCCTCGGCATCGCGATCTCGGCGCTCCCCCGCGAGGGCCGCCGCGCCACCGCCACGATCGTCCCCATCGTCCTGGTCCTCCAGTTCATCTCCGGCGTCTACCTCCCCTTCACGCAACTCCCCGACTGGCTGCAGAACGTCGCGTCCGTCTTCCCCCTGCGGTGGATGGCGTCCGGCATGCGGTCGGTCTTCCTGCCCGACGCGTTCGCGTCCGCCGAGCCAGGAGGCGCGTGGCACCTCGGCCTCGGAGCCCTCGTCCTGACAGCGTGGCTGGTCGTGGGCGCGGTGGCCTGCCTGCTGACGTTCCGGTGGAATCGCAAGGACGCGTGATCCAGCCTGTGGAAAACCGCTCGGCGGCATCCGGGCGATGGGATGCTGAGGCCATGGACCGCATCACGGCGCACCGCAACTGGGGCCTGCACGTGGCGTTCGGCGTCACGATCGCCCTCGTCGCGGTGATCACCGTGCTCGGGTGGTCCCCGTGGGCGGACCGCTGGCCGGCGTTCGCGATGCTCGGCGTCCTCGCCGTCGCCTACGCGGCGTACGGGTGGCGCGGCTACGAGGTCCCCCGCGCTGCCGCCGGCTTCGTCCCGCTGCTGGTGCTCGCGGCGCTCGTGCTCCCCGCGGTCGTCCCGAGCACCGCCCTCGTGCAGTGCATCCTCTTCCCCGTCGCGTGGTGCCAGATCGACCGGACACGGACGGCGGTGGTGGTCTCGGTCGCGATCGGCGTCGCCGCGGGGGTCGGTCTCCAGATCGCGAGCGGCCCGGACAGCCTCGTCAGCACGGTCCTCATCGAGGGCGTCAGCATCGCGGGTGCCTGCGCGCTCGGACTCTGGATAACCCGGATCGCCGAGCTCTCCGACGAACGACGCCGCCTGCTCGACGAACTCCGTGCGACCCAGGACTCCCTCGCCGAGGCCCACCGCAGCGCCGGCGTGACGAGCGAACGCGAACGCCTCGCCCGCGAGATCCACGACACCGTCGCACAGAACCTCGCCGGCATCGTCATGCTCACCGAGCGCGCCCGCGGGGACCTCGCGGCCGAACGCGTCGACCGACTCGACGAGCGACTCACCATCCTCGAGGAGTCAGCGCGCGCAGCACTCGAAGAGTCCCGCACCCTCGTCGCGGCGGGTGCTGCCGGAGTGGCGGGCGACGGACTCGGCGCCGCCCTGCACCGCCTCGGCGAGCGGTTCACGCGTGAGACCGGCGTCCCGGTCACGGTCGAGGCAGCGGACTGCGCGCTGGACCGCGACGCGCAGGTGGTGCTGCTCCGCGCCGCCCAGGAGGCACTGGCCAACGTCCGCGCGCACGCCCACGCCGCCACGGCGCGGGTCGCACTGCACGTGGCAGCCGACCGGGTCGGCCTGCGGGTCTCGGACGACGGCGTCGGCTTCGACGCGTCCCTCCCGACCGCAGGCCACGGGTTGCGTGGCCTGCGCGAGCGGCTCGCCCTCGCCGGCGGCACCTGCGCCATCACGAGCGACGCCGGGCGTGGCACCGTCGTCGAGGTGACGCTGCCCACCGGGGCCGAGCCGCGCCTCCCGGCAGTCGACGCACCACGGACGGAGGTGCACCGGTGATCCGCGTCGTCGTGGCGGACGACCACCCCATCGTCCGCGCCGGCATCGTCGCGCTGCTCCAGGACGCCGACGACGTCGAGGTGGTCGGGCAGGCGAGCGACGGCGAGGCGGCGGTCGCGATCACGCTCGCCGAACGACCCGACGTCGTCCTGATGGACCTCCGGATGCCCGGCCTCGACGGCGACGACGCGACCACGCGGATCCTCGCCCGCGAGCCGGGCGTCCGCGTGCTCATCCTCACGACCTACGAGTCGGACGACCAGATCCTCGCCGCGATCGAGGCCGGTGCCGCGGGGTACCTGCTCAAGGCGGCACCGGAGTCGGAGATCCTCGCGGGCCTGCGCGCGACGGCACGCGGTGGGACGGCACTCGCACCCTCGGCCGCAGCTGCCCTCGTCCGCCGGGCGACCGGCAAGCCCACGACCGGGCCGACACTGTCACCGCGCGAGCTCGAGGTCCTGCAGCTCGTCGCGCAGGGCAACTCGAACCCGGCGATCGGCCGCACGCTCTTCCTCAGCGAGACCACCGTCAAGACTCACCTCGGGCACGTGTTCGAGAAGCTCGGCGTGAACGACCGGACGCGCGCCGTGACCCGCGCGATGGAGCTCGGCCTGCTGCGCTGACCCTGCCCCGACGGTCCCGCGGTCGCCCAGGAGCTCGCCGCCCTCCGACGACGGGGACGAACCGTCATCGACGGCGTCCACCAGGAGTCACCGCGGGAGCACTGGCAGTTCCGGCTCGACATCGACGAGGCGCGGCAGAGATGGACGCTCGACCGATCGGACCAGCCTGAGCGCGTGACCGTTCCGGTTCGCGAATCCCGGGGATCCCGAACCAGAACGGTCAGAGGCGACCACACGATCCCGTCCGCGCCGCGCCGCAAGCCCAGCTCCACCGGACGGGAGGCGCGGCGCCTGCCCGCACCGCGCTTCCCGTCCCGGAACACGCACCGTCTGCCATCCGGCGCGCGCCCCGGTCACCGCCCCGCGCCGGTCCCGCCCGACCGGACGCCCGGGTCCCGCCGGACGCGGAACACCCGGGCCGTCGGGGTGGCCCCGCCGTGGTCGACTTGCAGCACCCCCGCGTCGGCGTCCCACGAGACCTCCCAGGCCCCGAGCGCCGTCGGGAAGAGCGGCGACACCGCAACCGACTGCCCCACGAGCGCCGGCAGCGGCAACGACACCGAGGACGACGCCCCCGGCAACGCCCACACCGACAGGTACAGGTCCCCGTCCGGCACGTCGAGGCCGAGCGCGACCCAGGTGTCCTCCCACCCGGGCAGCCCGAGCGGCCACACCGGCAGCGCCGACGACACGTCCGCGAGCACGGTCCGGTGCGCCTCGATCGCCGCGGCCACGACCCCCAGCTGCGCCGGTGACATCTCGTTGAGGTACCCGGACAGGTACATCCGCCCGAGTACGCCGTTGACAAGCGACAGGGTGAACAGGTCGTCGGACATCGACGGCGCCGGGTACGCCCAGTTCCCCGCCTGCTCGGGGAGCATCGCTGCGGGCGCTGCGGCAGCGATCGTGGCGGACAGCACCGGGTCCTGCTGGTCCGAGGTCGACTGCATGTGCAGCCGGGACAGCATCGCGAAGTCGGCGCGCATCGCTCCCGAGGCGCAGTTCTCGATGAGGAGCGACGGGTAGCGGGCCTGCACGTCGTCGAGCCAGTCCAGCAGCGCCCGCTGGTGCTCGAGCTGCCCGTCGAACGGCCCCGTCATCGTGTTGTTGTCCATCTTGAAGAACGTCACACCGACTGTCCCGACGAGCCGGTCGACGACGGCGTCGAGGTGCGCACGGGCATCCGGCGAGCGCAGGTCGAGCAGGTGCCGGCCGTGCTCCGCGACCCGCACCCCGCGGTGGTGCACGAAGGCGGACGACGGCAAGGACGACGCCAGGGGCGAGTGGATCCCGACGACCTCGGGTTCGAGCCAGAGCCCGGCCTGCATGCCGCGCGAACGGATGTGGTCGATGACGGACCCGAGCCCGGTCGGGAACCGCGACGCCGCGGGCTCCCACGCGCCGACGGTGTCCCACCAGTGCCCCTCGGCGTACCAGCCGGCGTCGATGCAGAACAGGTCGGCACCGGCGTCGGCGGCCGCGTCGATGAGCGGCAGGAGCTTCTCGGTCGTCGGGTCGCCCATGAGCGTGTTCATGTAGTCGTTGAAGACCAGCGGCAGGGCACGATCGGCGTCCCGCACGTGCCGGAACGCCCGACGCTGCCGGGTGAGCACCGCGAACGCGTCGCCGACCGAGCCGGCGATCCCGACCGACACCGGCACGGACACGAACGGCTGTCCCGGACCGACGACGGCGCTCCACTGGTGCTCCTGGTCGGTCGGTCCGCTCAGCAGCACGTACGCGTGCCGCCGGGTCTCCCCCAGTTCGTAGAGCCACGGCCCGTTGTGCTCGACCTGCCACACGAGCGCGAAGTCGGCAGCGTGCAGCACGCCGATCGGCAGCGCCTCACCGGTGGACCACGAGCCGCGGTTCTGCACGACGGCGCGGCTGCGGGGCGGGTGGTGCTGCGCCTCGCGATCGATGCGGGCGAGTCCGATCGACCGCAGCGGATCGGTGCGCCACCGGCTCTCGGCTGCCCAGTCGTTCTCGGCCTGGGTCAACGACAGCTCGTCGACCGTCGCACCGGAGTCGGTCAGGAACGCCCCGGTCGCGAAGGACGAGACGAAGTCGACGACGTGCTCGCCCTCCGGCGCCGACACCTCGGTCCACGTCCGGAACGCTCCGACGCCGGCACGCGCGCAGAACACGGACACGACCTGGAGGCGCGTGGCCGCGTCCTCCTGCACGATCCGGAACCACAGGTCGGTCCCGTCCACCGCCCCGGTCGTGTCCGCGGGCCCTGATCCGGTCCCGCCCACGGACACGGGGGCGTCGTCGTGCGACACGTACCGGAGCCGTGCGCCGATGGTGGAGTCGACGTGCCGGAACCCGCCGGGGAACCTGCCGTGGCCGACGGTGGTCAGCTCGACGAGCGGCTGCGGGTCGTCGGGGCCGTCGGCGAGCGCCCCGCCGGTCGGCACGAGCGACACCAGGGCGACCGGACGGTCCGATGCGATCCGGAACCGTGCCGAGAACCCGGGCGTGACCCAGTCGACGAACGCACTCACGGCGTCCCGGCCCGGACCGCCCCGACCGGTGCCGGCGAACTCGTGACCCACTCCCCCAGGGTGTGGTCGTAGCAGGTGGTGTTGTCGATCGTGGAGCGGTCGAGTGCCGGTCCCGAGGTCACCCGGCGGTCGGTGCGCTCCGGGTCGGGGGCGGCCTCGGCGAGCAGCCGGGTGTAGTCGTGCTGCGGGTCGAGGATGACCGCGTCCGAGGGTCCCCGTTCGACGACCCGGCCGCGGTACAGCACCAGGATCTCGTCCGAGAAGTGCCGAGCAGTGGCGAGGTCGTGCGTGATGTACAGCACGGCGAGGTGGTCCTCGCGCTGCAGCCGCCCCATGAGGTTGAGCACGCTGAGCCGGATCGACACGTCGAGCATCGACACGGGCTCGTCAGCGATGAGCACCTGCGCCCCGGGTGCGAGGGCCCGGGCGATCGCGACGCGCTGTCGCTGCCCGCCGGAGAGCTCGTGCGGACGGCGGGACGCGAAGTCCTCGTCGAGGTTCACGCGGCCGAGCAGTTCCCGGACGCGTTCGGCGGTCTCCTCGGCACCGCGCGCACGGTGGTGGAGCTGCAGCGGGCGGGCGATGTGGTGCTCGATCGAGTGGAACGGGTTGAGCGACGCGAAGGGGTCCTGGAACACCATCTGCACGTGCCGCCGGTACATGCTGCCGACGACGGGGGTGCCGTCCTCGAGCCGGACGTCGATCGAGCCGCGCGTGGTGCTCTCCAGCTTCGCGAGCATCCGGGCGATCGTCGACTTGCCCGAACCGGACTCCCCGACGAGGGCGACGGTGCGTCCGGGCAGGAGCTCGAACGACACGTCGTCGACGGCGCGGAGGGTGGTCCGGCGCAGGCCCTTCCGGGTGTGGAAGTCCTTGCCGAGGTGGCTGACGGTCACACTGGTCATCGGACGACCTCCTGGGTGTCGAGGTCCGAGCCGTCGATGCTCGCCCCGGTGCGGATGAAGTCGCCGCGGGCGCCGGACAGGCTCGGGAAGGACTGCAGCAGCCGCCGGGTGTAGGGGTGCTGCGGGTCGTGCTGGATGGTGTCGGCGGTGGCGCACTCGACGACCTCGCCGCGGAGCATGATCGCGATCCGGTCGCTGATCTCGAGCAGCAGCGGGAGGTCGTGGGTGATGAACACGACCGCGAAGCCGAGCTCGTCGCGCAGGCGGACGATCTCGCGGAGGATCTCCCGCTGCACGACGACGTCGAGCGCGGTGGTCGGCTCGTCCATGATCATGACCTGCGGCTCGAGCAGCATCGCCATCGCGATCATCACGCGCTGCCGCATGCCGCCGGAGAGTTCGTGCGGGTACGCCGTGATGCGGGACGGGTCGACCCCGACCCGTCGGAGCGCGTCCTCCGCGATCGCCCGACGCTCCTTGCGGGGCATGCCCCGGCGGTGCTCGACGAGCGCGTCGTCGAGCTGTGCCCGGATCGTGGTGACCGGGTTGAGCGCGTTCATCGCCCCCTGGAACACCATCGACAGCTTCGACCAGCGGACGGCACGGAGCTGCTCGTCGCCGAGGCCGAGCAGGTCGACGTCGCTGCCGTCCCGGTCGTGGAAGGTGATGCTGCCGGACGTCACCTTCGCCGGCGGCTTGTGCAGCCGGGTGATGGCGTAGGCGAGCGTCGTCTTGCCGCAGCCGGACTCCCCGGCCAGCCCGAGGATCTCCCCGGGTGCGAGCGTCAGCGAGACGTCCTTGACGGCGTGCACGGGGTGCTCGGTCTCGTAGACGACGTCGAGGTGGTCGATGGTGAGGACGGCGTCCCGGGTCATCGGGCGACCCCCTTCGAGTCGGTGGTGGTCTCGGTGAGGCGAGCCGCGCCTCCTGGGCCGGGACGGCGGGCCGCGCGACGTGCGCGACGTTCACGCCGTCGCTGCGCCCGCACGTTCGCGAGCCGCGGGTTGATGACCTCGTCGATCGAGAAGTTGACGAGGGAGAGGCCCATGCCGAGCAGTGCGATGAGGAGCCCCGGCGGGACGAACCACCACCAGGCGCCCTGGGCGAGTGCGAAGCCGTTCTGCGCGTAGAAGAGCATCGTGCCGAGCGTCGACGAGTTCGAGGCGCCGAGGCCGAGGAAGGACAGCCCGGCCTCGCCGAGGATCGCGGCGATGACGGCGAACACGAACTGCGACGCGAGCACCGGCAGCAGGTTCGGCAGGATCTCCACCGCGATGACCCGCCACGGTCGTTCCCCGGCGACCCGCGCAGCGGACACGTAGTCGCGGTTCCGGATCGACATCGTCTGCGCGCGGAGGACCCGGGCGGACCCGGCCCACGACGTGATCGCGAGGACGATGGCGATGGTCCAGAGGCCTCGGGCCTCCTGCGGGACGAGGCCCGAGATGACGATGACGAGCGGCAGGCCCGGGATCACGAGGAACACGTTCGAGAAGAGCGAGAACGCCTCGTCCATGATCCCGCCGAGGTACGCGCCGAGGATGCCGAAGAACGCCGACAGCACCGTGGCGAGGACACCGACGATGAGGCCGATCTGCAGGCTGCCCCGGGTGGCGAACGCGAGCTGGGCGAGGACGTCCTGCCCGGTCTGCGTCGTCCCGAGCAGGTTGTCGGCGCTCGGCGGCTGCATGCCCGAGTCGCGGATGGCGCTCGGGTCGCCGACGAGCAGCGGGCCGAGCAGCCCGAACAGGGCGACGCCGACGATGAGCACGATGCCCGTGACGAGCCACGGCGTCAGCGTGGGGAGGAACCGACGGATGCCGCCCTTCGGCCGGCCACGACGAGCGGTCGCGATGCTCCGGGTGGAACCGGCCTCGGCCTCCTCGGTGAGGGCACCGATGGTGGGTTCGGTCTCCTGTTGGATGTTGGTCATGGTCGTGTCCTCCTAGCTCCGGGCCCGGGTGCGCGGGTCGATGAGCCCGTAGAGCAGGTCGACGACGAGGTTCGCGCCGAGGACCGCCAGGGTGATGAACAGGAAGATGCCCTGCATGAGCGCGTAGTCGTTGTTCGTCACCGCGGAGAGGAGCTTCGACCCGATGCCGGGGTACGAGAACACCTGCTCGGTGACGACGGACCCGGACACGATGAACCCGAGGGAGATCGCGAACCCGGCGACCGACGGCAGCACGGCGTTGCGGGCGGCGTAGTTGCGGAGGACCTTGCCGTGCGGCAGGCCCTTCGCGAGCGCCGTGGTGATGTAGTCCTCGGACAGCGTGGACACCATCATGTTGCGCATCCCGAGCAGCCAGCCGCCGAGCGAGGCGAGCACGATCGTCGCGGCTGGCAGTACGCCGTACTTGAGCGCCGACATGAGGAACTCGCCGTTGAACCCCGGTGTGAGGACGACGTCGTAGCCGCCCTGGGCCGGGAACAGGTGCAGTCCGGTCGCGAAGAAGTACACGAGGATCAGCGCGAGCCAGAAGTACGGCACCGCGGCGAGCAGGGTGGTGGCCGGCACGAACGAGTCGAGCCAGGTGCCCGGTCGCCACCCGACGAAGGCGCCGAGGGCGACCCCGATGACGGCGGCGAGCACGGTGGCGATGCCGACGAGGGCGATCGTCCACGGCAGGGAGCTCCCGATGACCTCGGTCACCGGTGCCGGGAAGTAGCTCACCGACACCCCGAGGTCACCGCGGAACACGTTGCCCAGGTACTGGCCGTACTGGGCGAGGATCGGTTCCGAGGAGTTGCCACCGAGGAGCAGCTCGTACGCCTGCCGGGTCGCCGGGGTCACCTGCCCGCCGCGCTGCTGGAGCTTGGCGAGCAGGATGTCCACGGGGTTCCCGGGCAGGAGCCTGGGGATGATGAAGTTCAGCGTCAACGCCGCCCAGAGGGCCACGATGTAGAAGCCGATCTTGCGCAGGAAGTAGTGCATACGAGCGCTCCTCGGTCGCAGTCCTCGCCTCAGCCCTTGGCGGGCTTGAGGGCCTTGAAGATCTCGGCGTTGTCCGGGCTCGCCCAGACCGCCGGGAACGCGTACAGGTCGTCCTTCGTCGGCCAGCCGGTGAACTTCGCCGCGTGGAACTCGCTCGTCGTGCCGCCGGTCATGATCGGGATGTACGGCATGTCCTCGACGACGTGCTGCTGGATGACGTCGAGTTCGGGCTGGGTCGCCGCGGTGTCCTCCGGGTTGATCGTCGCGAGCTTCTGCAGCGCGGCGTCCACCTCGGGGTTGCTGTAGCGGGCGATGTTCATCGGGGCCGCCTCACCGACCTTCGCGGTGTTCGCGGTCGAGTAGTAGTTGTTGTAGAGGTAGTACGGGTTCGCGGTCGGGCCCTGGCCGAGCGAGTCGATCGCGAGCTGGTAGTTGCCCTTGGTCTTCTTGTCGGTCCACTCGTTCCACGACGACTGCTGTGCCTTGAGCTCGATGCCGGCGGCCTTGAGCTGCTGCGTCATCGTGTCGATCGCGGTGATGTAGTCGGTCCAGCCGGTGACGACCTCGACCGTCAGGGACAGCTTCTTGCCGTCCTTCGCGTAGATGCCGTCGGCACCCTTGGCGTACCCGGCGTCCTCGAGCGTCGAGGCCGCGGCGTCGGTGTCGGCACCGGACGGCATCACGGCCGGCGAGACGTCCTTCGAGATCATGTCCTCCTGCGTCGTCGTCAGTGCGAACGTCGGCGAGATCTCGCTGGCGGTGTTCGAGAACGCGAGGGAGTTGAGCTGCTTGCGGTTGATCGCGTCGGCGATGGCGTGCCGCACGGCCGGGTCGGTCTGCGGGCCCGAGCAGCCGAGCGCCGTCGACGAGCAGGTCAGCAGGGCCATCTGGTTCTGGCCGACGGTGATGCCGTCGTAGCCCTGGTAGTGGCCGGGGATGTCGTCCATGTTCGGGACCGGGCCGGTCTGCCAGTCGATCGAGCCCTGCGACAGGGCGTCGGCACCCGCGGTGTTGCCGGAGAGCGACAGGTAGCGGATCGTCTTCACGGCCGGGGCACCGCCCCAGTAGTCCTTGTTCGCCTCGAGGGTGAACGCCTGCGCCTTGAACGTGCCGAGCGTGTACGGGCCCGTCCCGACGGGCTTGCGCACGACGTCGGTGGTCGGGTCGATGTCCTTCCAGAGGTGCTCCGGCACGATCCAGGTCTTGCCGAGCAGGTTCGGGCCGAGCACGAAGGACGGCTTCGCGAAGGACACGACGACCTTGTCGTCCCCCTCGGCCTTCGCGGTGCCGTCGTACCCGATGGAGTTGAGCGCCTTGTACTTCTTGAGCATGTCGAGGGTGAACACGACGTCCTTCGCCGTGAAGGGCTTCCCGTCGCTCCACTTCGCGTCGTCGCGGAGCGTGATGCTCAGCTGGGTGCCGTCGGCGTTCCACTCGTAGCTCGTGCCGAGCAGCGGCTTCGGGTCCTTCGTGTTGACGTTCGTGATGAAGAACAGGCCCTCGTAGATCGTCCCGACGCCACCGATGTTCGACGGCGACCAGGGGTTGTAGTTGATCTGGTAGTCGCCGGACTGTCCGGTGTACGCGATCAGGGTCGATGCGGAGTCGGACGACGCCGCGGTCCCGCTCGAGCTGCAGCCGGTGAGGGCGAGTCCCGCGGTGGTGAGGATGGCCGCGGCCGCGATGGCGAGCCGCCGGGAACGGTTTGGTGTTGACATCGTTGTCCTCTCGGTCTGCTCCGTCGCAGGCCTGGTCGTTGTGACCGCGATTGTTACACGGCTAAACTAACCCGGTCAAGAGCTTGCACGACGACGTGAGGAGGCGCGATGGAGCGCACGACACTGGACGGCCACTGGACCCTCGAGGCGGTGGCCGGTCCACCGGAGGCCGATGCCCACCGCGACCCGGTGCAGGCGGTGGTGCCCGGCTGCGTGCACACCGACCTGCTGCGCGCCGGCAGGATCCCCGATCCGTTCGACGGTGACGGCGAGGCCGCGACGCAGTGGATCGGCGACACGGTCTGGCGGTACCGGCGGACGTTCGACTGGGCCGACGGCACCGGGCTGCGCCGCCACGACCTCGTCGCGGACGGACTCGACACGCTCGCGACGATCGAGCTCAACGGCATCGTCGTCGGCACCACCGCGAACCAGCACCGCTCGTACCGGTTCCCCGTCGGACACCTGCTCCGACCGGGCGTGAACGAGCTCGTCGTCACGTTCGACGCGCCCGTGCCCGCGGCCGTCCGGCTCTCCGAGCTGCACGGCGGCGAGCTCCCGCACGTCAACCACCACCCGTACAACGCGCTGCGGAAGAACGCGTCGAACTTCGGCTGGGACTGGGGCGTCGACGTCGCGACGAGCGGCATCTGGAAGTCGATCGGCATCGAGTCCTGGAGCGGCGTCCGCATCGCGGCCGTCCGCCCCCTCGTCGACGTCGACGGCACCACCGGCGTGCTCACCGCGCACGTCGACGTCGAGTTCGCCGGCTCCTCCGGCGCCTTCTCGCAGGCCATCGGCAGCGCGCCCGTCGCGTCCGCAGGTGGTGACGCGGGTGCCGGACTGGAGGCCCGGATCACCCTGGCCCCGCACCACGCGTCCGCAGCGCACCCCGGTTCCGACACCGCGCCTCCCGTCCGCCCCACCGACCCCGCCGACACCGCCGGCCGGGTCGTCGGCGCGCGCCCCGTCGCGACCGGCCCGGACCGCACGACCGGCTCCGCCGTCGTGCGGCTCGAGGTCCCCGACGTCGCCGTCTGGTGGCCGCGCGGCCACGGTGACCAGCCGCTGTACGACGTCCGGGTCGAGGTCGGCGACGACGTCTGGACCGGCCGGGTGGGGTTCCGGACCGTCACCCTCGACACGGCTGCCGACGCGGGTGGCGCGCCGTTCCTCCTGCGCGTCAACGACCGGCCCGTCATCGTGCGCGGGGCGAACTGGATCCCGGACCACGCGTACCTCACCGAGATGACGGCCGAGCGCTACGCCGAGCGGATCGACGACGCGGTCGAGGCGAACGTCAACCTGCTCCGGATCTGGGGCGGCGGGGTCTACGAGTCCGACGACCTGTACGACCGGTGCGACGAGCTCGGGATCCTCGTCTGGCAGGACTTCCTGTTCGCCTGCGCCGCCTACGCCGAGGAGCCGTGGCTGGCCGACGAGGTCGAGCCCGAGGTCCGCGAGGCCGTCACCCGCCTCAGTCCCCACCCCTCGCTCGTGGTGTGGAACGGCAACAACGAGAACCTCGTGGCGTACGCCGAGTGGGGGTGGCGGCCGTCGCTCGTCGGTCGCACGTGGGGCAACGGGTACTACCGTTCCCTGCTGCCCGCGATCGTCGCGGAGCTCGACCCGACCCGGCCGTACACCCCCGGGAGCCCGTTCTCGTTCGACGAGTACCTGACGCCGAACGACGAGCGCAACGGCAGCGTGCACATCTGGGACGTCTGGAACACGAAGGACTACACCGCCTACGCCGACTGGCAGCCGCGGTTCGTCGCCGAGTTCGGGTTCCAGGGGCCGCCCGCGTGGTCGACCCTCACCGCGGTGGTGCACGACGAGCCGCTCGACCCGGACGGCCACGAGATGCTCGTGCACCAGAAGGCGCACGAGGGCAACCGGAAGCTCGCCGACGGCATGCGCGGGCACCTCCCGGCGCCGACGACCATCGAGGACTGGCACTGGGCCGCGCAGCTCAACCAGGCGCACGCGATCCGCTTCGGCATGGAGTGGTTCCGGTCCCGCACGCCGGACAACACCGGCATGGTCGTCTGGCAGCTCAACGACGACTGGCCCGTGGTGTCCTGGGCACTCGTCGACCACGCCGGGCACCGGAAGCCGGTCTGGTACGCGGTCCGACAGGCCTACCGCGAGGTCCTCGCGACGGTCCAGCGGTCGACGGCGGGCGACGGCCTCGACGTCGTCGTGGTGAACGCCGGCGGTGCGCCCGTCACCGACGAGGTCGTCGTCGAGCGCCGCGCGTTCGACGGCACGGTGCTCGCGACGACCACGGCGACCGTCTCGGTCGACCCGGCGGACGCGGTCCGGATCACGCTGCCCGTCGAGGTCGCGGTGCCGCAGGACCGCTCGGGTGAGGTGCTCGTGGTGACCGGGTCGGCCTCGGGGCGGCGGGTGCACGACTTCGCGGAGGTCGTCGACCAGCGCCTCGGACGTCGACCGTTCTCGGTCGACGCCGCGGCGACGCCGGAGGGAGCGCGGGTCACGGTCACGGCGACGGCGTACGTGCGGGACCTCGCGCTGTTCCCGGACCGGGTGGTCGCCACGGCCCGGGTCGACGAGGGGCTGGTGTCGCTGCTGCCCGGCGAGTCGGCGGTGTTCGAGGTCACGCGCGCGGCGGGCATCGACGTGGAGGCGTTGGCCGGCCCCCTGGTGCTCCGGCACGCCGGCGACCTGCTGCCCTGAGGCGTGGACGGGCCGGGCGCGTACCCGGCCCGTCCGCCCCGGTCAGTCGGTCGCCTGCACCTCGAGCACGAGTGCGGTCCCCGGGGCCAGCGCGGGCAGCCGCACCCCCACGTCCTCGAGCACCGCGCCGGACAGCTCCACGCTCCCCCGCTCGATCCACGGCGTCCGGGTCACGTCGACCCCCTTCGGCACCCGGAGCCCCGTCACCGGTGCGACCCGGTACCGGCGCTCCCGGTCGAGTCCGCGCAGGCGCAGCGGCACGGCCAGGGACCGCGGCCCCGTCACGGTCCGGGCGACCCGCACGAGGGCTCGGGACCGATCGCGCGCGACGACCGCCGTCGTCGCGAGCCCGGGGTCCCCGAGCTCGACGTGGTGCAGCCGCCCGGAGTGCAGCAGTCCCCGCTCCCGCTTGTAGAGCGCGGTCCACTCCCGCAGCCGGTCGAGCTCCGCGGGGCTGCACCGGGTGATGTCGGTCTCGATGCCGGCGCTGCCGAAGAGCGACACCGCCATCCGGAAGTCGAGGTCGAGGTGCCGCCCGGTGGTGTGCGACACCTCGGGGCCGACGTGCGACCCGATGAGCTCGAGCGGCAGCAGGAGCTCGGTCCACCGCTGGATCGGCAGCCGTTCCATCGCGTCGTTCGAATCCGACGCCCACACCCGGTCGGTGCGTTCGAGGACGCCCAGGTCGACCCGGGCGCCGCCGGACGCACACGCCTCGATCTCCAGCCAGGGGTGTCGGCGACGGAGCTCGTCCATCACCGCGTAGGCACCGCGGGTGTGCGCGTCGAGGCCGACCCGGCCGGCGTGCACGGTCTGCACGACGTCGCGGTTCTGGTCCCACTTCACGAAGTCGACGTGGTGCTCCCCGATCACCGCCGACATCCGGTCGAGGACGTGCGCGCGGACGTCCGCGCGGGCGAGGTCGAGCACGTACTGGTGCCGCCACGTCCGGGTGCGCCCGGGGTCCTGCAGGAGCCAGTCCGGGTGGTCGACCGCGAGCTCGGACACCGGGCTCACCATCTCCGGCTCGAACCACAGCCCGAAGTCCATGCCGAGCGATCGGACTCCGGCGACGAGCGGGCCGAGGCCCTGCGGCCAGAGGTCGGCGTCGACCGTCCAGTCGCCGAGGGCCGTGGTGTCGGAGCGGCGTCCGGTGAACCAGCCGTCGTCGAGGACGAACCGTTCGACACCGACGTCTGCAGCGACCCGCGCGAGTGCGAGCAGCGGCTCCAGCTCCTGCCGGTAGTAGACGGCCTCCCAGGTGTTCAGCACGACGGGACGCGGGGTCCGTGGGTGCCCGGGGCGCGCGCGGAGGGAGTCGTGGAGGCGGACGGCGACCCCGTCGAGCCCGGCGTCGGTCCAGACGAAGACGGTGTCGGGCGTGGTGAACGTCTCGCCCGGACGGAGCACGACCTCGCCCGCGCGCAGGAGCTCCCCCGCGCCGAGCACGGGACGGGCCTCGGCGAGCTGGTCGTACCGGTGCACGGAGTCCGCGCTCCACGCCGGGTGCACCGCCCACAGCTCGCCGGTGGTGTCGTCGAACCCCGGGGTCCCGAGCACCGTGAGGGTCGGGGCGTCGTGCCCGGTCCGCCCCCGACGGCTCTCGCGCACGTGCACCCCGTCGGTCATCGCCCGCCGCTGCGGGGTCCGCTCGCGGGTCCACCGTCCGGCGAGGTCGAGCACCTCGGCGGCCCGCTCCCCCACCGGCAGCACCGCTTCGAGGGCCTGCACCTCGACGTCGGCCGTGCCGCTGTTCGTCAGCGCGTGCCGCACCCGCAGGACCCCGGCGTCGTCGAGGGCGAACTCGCTGTGCAGCGCCACCTCGTCCGACGCGGCGTCGACCACGAGCAGCTGCCCCTCGACGTGCACGACGACGTCGCGCCACACCGGCACGAGCGGACGACCGCCGACCTGTCCGGCGATCCCGGGTCGCCCCTCCCACCCGTCCTGCTCGGTGGGCAGGATCGTCACCGGCCACGGGGCGTCGAACGCACTCGGTGAGACCGCCCGCGCGACGGCGAGCACGAGGTCGTCCGCGTCCTCCGGCACGACCTCGCCGACGTCCCGCCCCCAGTGCAGCACCTCGGGCAGGCCGTCGACACGGGTCGCGACGACGACACCCACCCCGGCCGCGCGCAGCGCGTGGACGCGCATCAGCGCCGCCGGCACGGCTGCCCGCGCCTCCTCACCGTCCACGACGGTCATGCCGTCGCCTCCTCGAGGAGCACGCGGACGCCGCCGGCGGGCACGACGGTCTCCGGGCCGTGCCCGGAGCCGTCGAGCAGGTCGGTCCCGGCAGCCGACAGGACGACGTCGTCGGTGCGGTGGTTCAGGAGGAACAGGATCCCGGTGCCGTCCTGCCGGACGCGACGCACTGCCTCCAGGCCTGGAGGCGCGGTGACGGTCCGCGCGATCGCTCGCTCCTCGACGATCCGGTCCACGATTCGTTGCACCCCGTCCGCGTCGAGCATCGCCGAGACGTACCAGGCGCCGCCACCGGCGGCGCGGCGTGTGACCGCGGGGCGGCCCGCGAGCGGCCCGTCGACGTGCCGGAGGACGACGTCGGCGTCCTCGACGACCACGTCCTCCGCCCAGTCGGTGACGACCGTGCCGTCGTCGAGCAGGACGCGCTCGTCGCGCTGCAGCGGGGTGAACTCCTCCGACCACACGCCGAGCACGTCGCGGAACGCACCCGGGTAGCCACCGGTGCGGACCCGCGCGGTCTCGTCCACGATCCCCGAGGCGTAGGTCACCAGGAGCGTCGCGCCGTGCTCCACGACGGCGCTGATCCGCGCCGCGGCCGCGTCGTCGACGACGAAGAGGGTCGGGAGCACCACGACGTCGTACCCGGACAGGTCGGCGTCGAGCGGGACGACGTCGGTCAGGACCTGGCGGCGCCAGAACGCGGTGTGCCAGGCACGGAGCTCGTGCCCGTACCGGAGTCCCCGGTGCGGCTTCAGTCCGGACTGGAGCGCCCAGCCGGACGCCTCGTCCACGACGATCGCGACGCGGGCACCTTCGACCGGGGCGCCCTGGACCGGCCCGAGGACGCGGAGTGCGCGGCCGAGGGCGCAGACCTCGCGCCAGACGCGGCTCCGGGTGCCGGCGTGCGGGACCATCGCGGAGTGGAACTGCTCGGCGCCGGCGGTCGACGCGCGCCACTGGAAGAAGAGCGCGCCGTCCGACCCGCGTGCCACGTGGGCGAGCGAGTTGCGGAGGATCTCGCCGGGTTCCTTCGCCCGATTCCGCTGCTGCCAGCTCGGGCCCCCGGTCGAGTGCTCCATGAGCAGCCACGGACCGCCGTCGCGGGTCATCCCGCGCATGCGGTCGGCAGCGGCCGCGAGGTCCTCGGCGCGGTCGGGGTCGTCGACCAGCGTGTAGTGGTCGTTCGCCGGGATCGCGACGTGGCGGGCCCACTCGGCGTAGTCGACGACCTGGGAACCGGCGCCCACCATGAAGTTCGTCGTGACGGGTACGGCGGAGTGCTGCTCGATGACGGCCTTCTCGGCCTCGAAGTGGGCGAGGAGCGCGTCCGACGAGTAGCGCTCGAAGTCGAGGGCGAGCCCCGGGTTCGGCGCCCCACCGACGCCGCGCGGCGGGGAGACCTCGTCGAACGACGTGTAGGTGTGTCCCCAGAAGGCGGTGCCCCACGCGGCGTTCGCTGCGTCGACGTGGTCGTACCGCGCGCGGAGCCAGCGCCGGAAGTCGGCTGCCGAGACCTCGCAGTGGCAGCGGCCGTTCCCGCCGCCGAGCTCGTTGCTCACGTGCCAGAGCCGGACCGCGGGGTGCTCCCCGTACCGTTCGGCCAGGGCGCCGGCGATCCGGAGCGCGTGCGCGCGGAACACCGGCGAGGCCGGGCACCAGCCGAGTCGGCCACCGGGACGCTCGCGGCGTTCGGTCGCGTCGACGGGCAGGATCTCGGGGTGCGCCGTGAGCAGCCAGTTCGGCGGGGCGGCTGTCGGTGTCGCGAGGTCCACCGCGATGCCGTTGTCGTGCAGCAGGTCGAGTACGTCGTCGAGCCAGTCCCAGGTGTACTCCCCCGGTGACCGCTCGAGGAGCCCCCACGAGAAGACCCCGACCGTGACGAGGTTCACACCGGCCTCGCGCATGAGTCGGACGTCCTCGTCCCACACCGAGCGCGGCCACTGCTCGGGGCTGTAGTCACCACCGAACGACAGGTCCTCGGTGGGCCAGGGCACGGAACGAGCAGGGGTCACGACATCTCCTTCGACGGGTGGACCGGACCAGCATCCCGCCCGTCGAAGGCGTTTGTCAACTCGGGTAACTAAGTCAGAAGCGGAGGAGCCGGCGGACCGCGAGGACCGCAGCCGCACGCGCCCACTCGGAGAACTCGAACGGTTGCACGACGATGGTCACGGCGGGCTCGTACGGGCGGAGGCCCTGCCGGAACGCCGCGTCCACCTCTGCCCGGGCGAGGTCGTACACGGGCAGGCCGTCGCCGGTCAGCACGATGGACTCCGGGTCCACCAGCGTCACCACCGTCGACAGGAGGACACCCAGGGCCGTGCCGGCGTCGCGGAGGGCCTGGAGCGCCCGCTCGTCCCCCGCGCGGGCCAGGTCGACCACCGCGTCGTACCCGGCGTCCTCGTGGCCGGCGTTCCGCGCCACGATGGAGCTCGGTAGGTAGCTCGACACGCAGCCCGCGTGCCCGACCCCGCAGTCCGGACCGCCGCCGTAGACGGGCAGGTGCCCGACGCGACCGAACCGACCGTGGGCGCCCTCCGACACCTCGCCGTTCGTGACGAGCCCGAACCCGACGCCCGCCCCGACCGTGACGAGTGCCATCGAGGTGACGCCCGCGCCGGCGCCGATCCAGTGCTCCTTCGCCGTGAGCGCGTCGACGTCGTTCACCGTGAAGGTCACGAGCCCCGTCCGGCGCTCGAGCATGTCCGACAGCGGGACGTCGCGCCAGCCGAGGAACTGCGACACCCCGACCAGGGTCACGCCGTCACGGGTGACCACGTCGCCGGGCACCGAGACGCCGAGCGAGCAGATCGCCGGCGACGCTGCCCGGAGCCGGTCGACGACCTCGCCGACCTGGGCCACGAGCGCGTCCGGCGATGCGTCGCGCAGTAGTTCCTCGTGCAGGGCGAGCACCCGTCCCGCGAGGTCCGTGACCGCCGCGTACAGACGGTCCTGCGTGAGCTTCACGCCCACGAACTCCCACACGCCCTCGCTCGTCCGGAGGAGCTCCGACGGCCGACCGGTAGCGCCACGCACCCCCGTACCGACCTCGATCACGAACCCGTGTTCCTGGAGCGTCCGCACGGCCCGCGTGAGACTCGCCCGCGAGAGGCCGAGCGACCGAGCGATCTCCGCACGGGAGAGCACACCGTGCAGGAGGATCTCGCGCAGGGCGGACCTCGTCGCATCGGTCAACACCGGCCACACCGGACCCGGGTCGATCGCTGCTCGATCGAGCTGCTCGGTCATCGGTCCCCTTCGTTCGTCGGCCGATCATAACGCGCCTGGAAACGCAGAAAACCCCTGACCACGTGGTGGTCAGGGGTTCCCTGGTATTCGTAACGTTGAGTCCGGCGGCGTCCTACTCTCCCACAAGGTCCCCCTTGCAGTACCATCGGCGCTGAGAGGCTTAGCTTCCGGG